>JAJZZP010000047.1 GCA_021797515.1 Bacillota bacterium
CGCTTTCAGACTGGCCCAATCACCCTCATAGAGACTCGCCAGCGAGAGATCTGGGTGGGCGGCCCAATCACTCGCGAGGCGTAATGCCCGCGCGGTCAACCGCGCGTCCCCCAATGAGGCGAGACCCCATTCGCGGAACACCCACGGATCGATCGATTGTCTGGATTGATTCACCGCTACTACCATATCTCAGAGATTCGACACGGAATCGCAAATCCCTTTGCTTTGGGACACTGTGCTCAAAATTTTTTTGCCGATGAGAACACCAGCCCATGAATGATAAGCCTGGAAAAAATTGGCGCTGAAGCCGCCAAAAACTTATGGGTAAAGATTAGCTCTTTGAGAAAGAGCCTTACCCTCTGCATGGTCTGTCCATATTACCGAAAGTGAGCAAGGGTCGGGTCAGACGTGTATTGGTCCGGTAGAACAGTTGCAAACTTCCAAAGCGGAATATGAAGCGGCGTTGGGGCGGTTGCAAGATCCATCGAAAACCACATTCATTCTGGTTACCCAGCCGGAAAGGGCAGCGGTCGAGGAAACAGTGCGAGCCGCTAAAGAACTGGACGAATTGTCCATTGTTAAACTGCAAATTGTGGTCAACGGCGTAATTCCCGAAGAGGCCAGCAATCACCCCTTCTTTGCCTCCCGTCGTCGAATGCAGCTGAGGGCTATAGATGGGTTAGTTCAGGAGTTTAACGTGAAGCCTATTCAAGTGCCGTTGTTGGAAAACGAAGTCAAAGGTATTAAAGCCCTGCGTGCCTTGGGAAAGTGGGTGTCAGACGATGTCTACGCTGTTCGGTGACGACTCAACCCGATTCTTCTTGGCAGGTAAGGGCGGAGTAGGGAAGACGACACTTGCGGTGGCCATTGCTGTGCAAAATGCCCGTAATGGGACGAAGACGCTGTTAATGACTACGGATCCCGCCTCTCACATTGGGTTGGTGTTGGAAAGCGCGATCGGTGAAGATCCTACGGCGGTCACGGGGGTTCCTGGGCTGTGGCTGTATGCTGCTCGCATTGATCCCCGAGAAGAGACGGCCCGTTACCAACAGGCGGTTTTGGCAGAAGCACGGGAACGGTACAGGGCCGACACCGTAAAGCGCATGGAGGAAGAACTGAATTCCCCGTGCACCGAGGAAGTGGCGGTGTTTCGGCGGTTTCTTTGGGCTTTGTTAACCGAGGAATATGATACGGTGGTTTTTGATACCGCTCCCACAGGACATACAATGCGACTGCTAGCATTACCCTTGAGTTATAGCCAGCAAATTGCGGTAAAGGCACAAGGATCGGAAGAGAGCCGTGCGGTGGATCAAGAAGAAGTGGCAACAATGCATCGAGCTATGGCGATGTTGCAAGATCGCCAAACAACAACATTTGCCTGGGTAGTATACCCCGAGTCCACGCCAATCCAGGAAGCTCATCGCGGAGCTCAGGATCTCAGAACCATCGGCATCGAAACCGGTGCGGTTATTGTGAACCAGGTGCTACCGGAGGAAGTGTGTGTACACCCGTTGTTTAAAAAACGTTACGCGATGCAACAGCGGTATATTGCGAATCTCGGAGAACAATTTCCGGACGCAACCATTGTTAAGGTACCGTTGCAAGCAGAAGATGTCATCGGCTTGACGGCATTGGATGATCTGGTGGAGTCCATAGGCACTGTGCGATCCATAGGTATTTCGGACTGATAACGAGAGCTCTAAAAATAAGGAGGAGGAAATTGTTATGGGGAAAATAGCTATTGTAGTGATGTCGGGAAAGGACAATCCACCCCGCGCAATGTCGGGTTTGCACGTGGCCAAGCGGATTTACGATGCGCGACACGAAAATGGCATTGAAGATGTAGAGGTATTTTTGTTCACGGAAGGACTGCGAGTGATAGGGGACACCGAAGGGGAAATGGCGCATCTAGTCCATGAATTGATTGAGGCTGGCATTGTCGTGGGAGGATGCAGAAATCAACTGAACAGTTGGGGGCTGGCTGACGAGGCCAAATCAGCAGGCATTTTTGCAGAATTTGCCCGGGATGCTTTTTCGCGCTATGCGCGTGAAGGCTACACGGTCATGACGTTTTAACATGACAACGCCAAAGACGGAGGAGATAGGGGATAATACTGTGACCTGGTATTGGCCCGAGTGGGCTGCAAGTGCGTCATTGCCCCCATTTCAGGTGCGGGATACGGAATCCAGTCATGGTTGGTATGCCCAAGTTGCAAAAACCATTACCTTCAAAGATCTGGTGAAATTTCATGGCCATGCCTGCGACGGACTCTTCCGAGGCGCTTCAGCCATTGCTGTAGCTATGCCGATGCTGTTTCCTGATGGGGTGATTGACCGTACCGATTTGCGTGTACTCTCGCGCAACAGTCCTTGTTTAGGTGATGTGGCTGCCTACTTGACGGGAGGTCGGGTCCGCTTCAACAGTCAGGACGTGCAAAACAAGCCAGGGGTCTGGTTTATCATCCAGCAGATGTCTACGGAAAAAACCATTCGGGTAGAGGAGAATATAGGGGTCTATCCGCAAGATCTCAGTGACGAAGAGGCTCAACTGGTGTCGTCGCGATTGGCTACGCCAGAACAATTGGATCGACTGCACGCCGCACAATGGCATTGGATCCAAAATGTTTTGTTGAAGACGCCCTGGGCGGAGCTTTACACCATCCAAGAGGTTCCTCAATTTGTCTGGCAGGATGTTCCTTATGATCATATAGGTCTTCGGACCGATGTGCTTTTTAAGAACGCACCCCGTATCCATGATTCTTGATGTCTCAGAGCTCTTCCGTGCCATATGAGCGAGTGTGGGGCGATAAGGTGTAGATGGGATGATAAAAGGGTTCGTCAGGACCACCTAGCGCATAGCGGGCTATGGCAGTTGCTGCTTGACGGAAGCACGGATCCAGATGAGAGTTTTCATGATCCCACAGCGATTCCCAACTCCCATGCATCAGGTAGGGCAGCAGTCCCTGATTTGTGGCAAGTGGCTCATGAAAATTTCCGTGGTCACCGGCTTGCGCGATAATAGGTGTTGGATTCATCGGCAGGATATCCTACGTGGCAGGGGGCAGAAACCGGCTGAAAGGTTTGTTGAGCAGTCTATAGGAGACCAACAGGATACCGGTGACCCCTTGATTAAACTTACATTCCGCACCCAAAAATTGGCATTTACTTCATTTCCTCAAATGGCTCGGGAACCACGGTCATGGTGCGCATTGGCGGTATCGTAAAGGTGCT
>JAJZZP010000010.1 GCA_021797515.1 Bacillota bacterium
GTTACAAGCCTTCAATAAGTCCGCCTAAGTGACCAAAATGGAATGAGGAAAAAGTGGCGATTTTCAAGGCTTGGCGGAATGATCGACGTCTAAAAATGGTGTGTTATGAGGGTGCGAAACTCAAGTACATAGTCGTCGTTTCTCAAATGTGACCCGTTTCCTGAGTCTATAATATAGTTGGTCCCAAGAGTATTCCCTCGCAACTCTTAACGGACCTAGTGACAAAATACCAGTTCCACGACCTTGAATCGTTTTCTCGAGGGCCGTGGTCCACGGGGCGGCCTAATGTAATATAAAGGCCAGCACGCACAATAAATTGCGCAAGGCGCATGAGCGCATGGAACCCTTGCATTCCCTGCCAATCCCGCGAGTAGAGATGGCGGTAATGGTAATCTCAGTTCTATATGTTCCTCAATGTCCCACCGATGCCGCGCCATGGGCATCAGTCCCGGTTTCTTCGCAGACAGCATAATGCAGCACCGCCGTGCGTGCGACAGAGTCGCTCGGTCTCGGGCTCGTCCCATTCGTACTCCAGTTAGTTGACCCACCACTGGCGACACGGCGCGAACGAGGCTCCAGGCCCATTTTTCGGGCGATGAGTCTCGCATTCACTTGACTAAATCGAGCAAAAAAGTCTGGTTGACATCTTTGCTGGGATAGAGTATTCGTATAATTAAGCCATATGTTAAAACTTTGACTATGTAGTCTGTTTTTATTTTTATAGATGCAAGAGGCTTGGCACAGCGGGTGTGCACGACTTTCGCCCCTCAACTACCCTTAATCCGAGTGTGCTAGCGCTGATCGGGGTAGATGATGGCAAAAACCATTGCGTCGGAGCACTCTTTTGCATGATATGAAGTAGGGAAAGGGGTTATGAAGCATGTCCATACCAAACATGATTGATAGAGTGACAGTAGGAGACTGCTTGCGACGCAGCGCACGACGCTATCCCCAAAAACTTGCCATTATTGACGGATCGAAACGGATAACTTATGACGAATTTAACAAAGACGCCAATCGATTTGGCAATGGGTTATTAGGTTCAGGATTATCCAAGGGTGACAAAGTGGCCTTTATTGGATCGAATTGCAGCGAACTGTTGATTACATTTTTAGGCACCGCAAAGGCCGGAATGGTGTTTGTTCCCATCAATCCGTTATTAAAAGGTAGCGAAATGTATTTTGCCTTGAATCATGCTGAGGTGAAGTTTGCCGTGGTGGAGGATGCGTTTTGGTCCACCTTTAGCGATGCACGCGAATCTCTGCCCCTTCTACAGCACGCGGTGCCCATCTTAAGGGGTGGTGCGGACCAGAACTACAGAGACTTTGCTCATTTCTTGTCGGGCGAATCAACGGAAGAAATCGAAGTGATCATTAATGACCGCGATCCCGTGCAGGTGCTGTACACTGGAGGCACCACGTCCTTTCCAAAAGCCGCCGTACTGACTCATCTTAGCATCGTAATGAGCAGTCTCACCACAGCGTTAGACCTCAAGTTCGACCATAATGACATCATTTTAGCAGCGATGCCGCTGTTTCATGTGGCGCAGCTTGATGCGCTAGGAGTAGGACTGATTCTGGTAGGGGGAACCATTGTAACCGTACCAAAAATGGATCCGACGCTGTTTTTAGAAAGTATTGACCGTGAAAAAATCACCATTGCCGGATTACTTTCTCCCCTATTCTGGGGAGTGCTGTCACACCCCGATTTCGCGCAATACGATCTCTCATCGCTGAAATTGGTTTACTACTTCGGCGCGGTCATGCCGCCAGCACTGCTTGAAGCGGTAATAGAGAAAATTTGCCCGGATGTGTTCTTGGAATTTGGTCAGACCGAGATGTCACCCTGTGCCACGACATTCAAACCCGAAGATCAATTGCGCAAACAAGGGTCACTTGGAAACTCGGGAACTTTAGTGGAAATTGAAGTGATGGATAATGACGGAAATCTGGTGCCGCCGGGACAGTTGGGTGAATTTGTTTATCGCAGCCCTCATGTCATGCAAGGATATTACAACGATGCCCAGGCCACCGAGGCGGCCTTCCAGTACAACTGGTTTCATAGCGGGGATCTGGGATTTATGGATGACGAGGGCTACGTTTATTTTATCGACCGCAAGAAAGACATGATCAAAACGGGAGGCGAAAATGTGGCCTCCATTGAGGTGGAACAGATAATCTACCAGGATCCAAGAGTGCAAGAAGTGCATGTGATTGGGTTGCCTCACAAACGATGGGGCGAAGCGATAACCGCAGTCATAGTCGCCAAACCGGCAACAGCTATTACCGAGGAAGAGGTGATAAACCGTTGCAAACAGTACCTCGCGGGATTCAAAGTGCCCAAATCCGTCATTTTTGTCGATG
Source organism: Bacillota bacterium (assembly GCA_021797515.1). GTDB lineage: Bacteria > Bacillota > Sulfobacillia > Sulfobacillales > Sulfobacillaceae > Sulfobacillus_C. The sequence goes on from JAJZZP010000010.1 coordinate 2,364, forward strand.
ATTTCCCCCGTTCCGCCATTGGGAAAACCTTGAAATATAGGCTGCGCCAGCAACTTCACGATTACTACGACAACGGTCTTGGATAAGGGGCTCCATTGGGCCGAAAAGGGGAATGCGAACTTATGGATTTTGCCTTAAGCGACAGTCAAAGAGCTCTAAGAAAAACAATCATGTCCTTTGCGCGGGAACAAATTGCGCCCGGTGCCTCAGAGCGGGACGCCACCGGGGTGTGGGACCAGGAACTTTGGGATTCCATCGGGAAACTAGGCGTCTTAGGTATTCCTATACCGGAAAAATATGGAGGATTAGGGGCGGATGCGGTCACTACGATGGTGGCTCTCGAGGCTCTGGGTGAAGGCGGCATGGACACGGGTTTGTGCGTGTCGATCGGCGCTCACATGGTTTTGGTCGAAGTTCCTCTTTGGCTGTTTGGGACGGATTCTCAAAAGCAACACTATCTCCCCCGGCTATGCAGCGGTTCTCAAATCGGCGCGTTCGCACTGACCGAGCCGGAAGCAGGATCGGATGCCGCCAGTCTTCGTACATCCATGCGCCAGGAAGCAGAGCATTTTGTTTTGAACGGCGCCAAAACCTTCATTACCAACGCACCCCGAGCAGACGTACTGATCGCGTTTGCCACCCGGGATCGCAAACTAGGCGCCGAAGGGATCTCGAGTTTTGTGGTGGAAAAAGGGACACCGGGGCTTCGCGTCGGTCGCACCCTGGCGAAAATGGGTAATCACTCCACACCAACGGGAGAAGTGTTTTTTGACGATTGCATAGTCGCCAAGACAGCGATGCTGGGAGGAGATGGCAGGGGCTTCACCGATGTGGCAGCAACGGCGATGGTATGGGAAAGAGCTATTTTGTTCGCGGGGGTACTAGGCGTTCTGCAGGGGACCATGCAGATGGTATTGGAGTATGCCTCCCAGCGCCGCCAATTTAACCGCCGCATTGCAGATTTTCAAATGGTTAAAAGCAAGTTGGCAGACATGTCGGTTCAGATTCATGCGGCACGGCTCCTATCCTACCACGCGGCCTGGTGCCTGGACCAGGGGGCGATGGCCAATTTTTATGCCTCCGTCAGCAAGCTGTTTACCACAGAGACCGCGATTGGGGTACTGCAGAATGCTATGGAAATTTATGGCGGCTATGGATATATGAAGGACTATCCTATTGAACGGATCTACCGAGAGATGGCCGTCACCCCAGTGGGTGGAGGAACGTCGTCAATTCACCGATTGATAATCGCCCATCAATTACTAGAGGACTTTCGTGCTCGAGTCGACTAATAAGCATTGGGCTTTGATGTCTGCAGTGCATGACGCAGAGGAAGGAATAGACCGATGGATTTTAATTTGACCGCCGAACAACGCCTGTTGCAAGAGACTGTCCGCAATTTTGCCCAACACGACGTGGCCCCGTTGGCCGCAGCGATTGACCGCGAGGCGGCATTTCCCACGGAGAATTTCAAGAAGATGGGAGCCATGGGCTTGCTCGGGATTACAGTGCCGCCCGACTATGGGGGTGGCGGCGGCACTTATCTCGATATGATGATTGTGGCTGAAGAACTTGGCGTGGCATGTCAGGCGACTGCGCTAGCCTTTGGAGCTAATGCCACCTTGTTTAACGACAACGTGCTGCGCAATGGATCGGAGGTTTTAAAGCATAAATATTTGCCCGGGGCCTGTGCCGGAGACCTGGTGGCGGGTCTCGCCATGACCGAGCCGGACACCGGGTCCGATGTGGTGTCAATGCAGACGCAGGCGACGCGGCAAGGGGACGGGTACGTGCTCGACGGCACCAAAATCTTCATCACCAATGCGCCGATTGGCGATGTCTTCATCGTCTACGCCAAAACGGAGCCGTCGCGCGGGGCGGAGGGGATCAGCGCGTTTGTCGTGGAGGCGACATTTCCCGGGTTTCGGCGCGGACGGGCCTTCGAAAAAATGGGCTGGCGTGGCTCTCCCACTGGGGAGCTCGTGTTGGACCACTGCCGCATTCCCGAAGAGAACCTCTTGGGCGAGCTCAATCGGGGCGTGGCGGTGCTCATGAGCGGGTTAAACTCCGAGCGGCTGGTCATGGGCGCGCTGTCCGTGGGGCTGGCGCGCGGGGCGTATGAGTTTGCCCTCCAGTACGCGCAAGACCGGCGGCAGTTTGGCCAACCGCTAGTGGCGTTTCAATTGATTCAAGACAAATTGGTCGCCATGGCCATGCATGTCGAGATGGCGCGGCTGCTGGTCTACAAGGGCGCGGCGCTGCTGGACCAGGGCGTCCGGGGGCGCGAGGCCAATTTGTTGGCGTCATATGCCAAACTGTTTGCGTCGGAAATGTGCATGACGGCGACGACGGAGGCGGTGCAAATTCTGGGAGGCTATGGGTTTACCAAGGATTTTCCCGTGGAGCGGATGATGCGTGATGCCAAGATTCATACCATCGGCGGGGGGACCTCGGAAATTCAAAAAATGATTATCATGCGGCAGCTGTTGGCTTCGCGTTGACACGTTCGATGGGCAATTTTCTCGCGGCGGCGTATTCATGCAAACCAGCTATACGGTTACAACCTGAGGGTATGGCTGATAGTCTGCAGAAGAAAGGCTTGGTTCAGCCACGGAGATTCACCGCAAGGGATATAAACGAGGGGGTTGGTTGTTTGACGACCGTATCAGCATCAGTGGTTGGCGTAATATTTAAGGTGTTGGTCGCACCTGGCAACGAAATTAGTGCGGAACAAGAAATTGTACGATTGGAATCGTCGACGCTTGGGTTTACGTTCTAGCTGCTGCGTGGTTTGCAGTTGTCTTAAATTTGGGGCACAACGGCTTGTCGGGTAAAGGGGGCGATACGATGGGTAAGGCAGTAGTACGGTACGGATAGGCACGGCTCAAGGATTTTACGGAGACAGTGTGGGTGCGGCCCTGGGCCTTGGGGGTAGCAACACCGTTTGCATACGATTCCATTCCATTGACTAATAGGAGGAGAAATTCCATGTTTGAGAAACCTTTTGAAGATTATACGGTGGGCGAGGTGTGGTCCTCGCGGGGCCGTACGATAACGGAAGCGGATCTGGTGATGTTTTCGGCATTTAGCGGAGACTGGTACCCGCTTCATACCGATAAGGAGTGGGCCCAAAAAGGACCCTTTGGCCAACGGATCGCGCACGGCATGCTGGTACTGGCGGCATCCACAGGACTCATTACAATGAAGCCCGGCGTTGTGTTGGCCTTTTATGGCATCGATCGTGTCCGTTTTGTGGCTCCCACATACATTGGCGACACGATCTCGGCCGAACTTCAGATCAGCGCCCTTTCTATCAAAAAACGTGGAGGAGTCGTTGACACTCAGTTGACGATTAAAAAACAGACAGGCGAACCAGTGGTGATGGCAACGCTGCGGATTTTGGTGGCAGATAAAGAAGAAATGCGACACTTGTCAACGTGACGGCGACATCACTTAGGGAAAATGGAGGGCGACGACAACATGAGCCAGCGTCTTGACGAAACACGGTCTTTAAAAAGCATTACAGAGGACCTGACAATGCAAAAAGCGAAAATTCGCGAGGAGATGGGTGGTGCCGTCCAAATTGCGCGGCAGCACGAATTGGGAAAATGGACGGTAAGGGAGCGCCTCGATAAGCTTTTCGATCCCGGTACGTTTGAGGAGATGGGGATCTTGGCGCATCATCAAGATGATGTCCCTGAAATGAAGGATCGGAAGACCCCGGCGGATGGCGTCATAACCGGAACCGGCCGCGTTGATGGAAGAATTGTGGCGGTGGCAGCCTATGACTTTACCGTGATGGCGGGATCTATGGGAACCGTTGGTGAGCGAAAGGTAGCTCGGGTGCGAAATTGGGCACTGCGCAACCGTGTCCCCATGATTTGGCTGATTGACTCCGCTGGAGGTCGGATCCAAGAAGCAGCGGGTTCGTGGTTCGCAGGGACTGGAGACATTTTTTTTGATGAGGTCAAGATGTCTGGGGTGGTTCCCTTAGTGTGCGCCGTGATGGGGCCTGGAGCTGCTGGAACCGCATACATTCCCGGATTGGCGGACTTTGTTCCAATGGTCAAAGGGACCAGCTTTTTGGCGCTGGGTGGTCCGCCTTTAGTCAAGGCCGCCATGGGAGAGGACGTGAATGAGCAGGATTTGGGTGGAAGCAAAATTCACTGCGAGGTATCAGGTGTAGGAGACTTGGAGTGCCGGGACGATGGCGAATGTCTAGACGCCATTCGGCGCTATTTAAGTTTTTTCCCCCAGCACAGTGGAGAGACCCCGCCGCGGATGGCTGTTGCGGACCCGCCGGACCGCATTTGTGACAAATTGGAAACCATGGTGCCAGTAGCCTTAAACCAAGGATACGACATGCATAAGGTCATCAACGAAATCGTTGATGATGGTGAATTCTTTGAGATCAAACCTCGCTGGGCACGAAACATCATAGTGGGTTTGGCTCGCATCGGGGGATATTCTGTGGGCATTGTGGCTAATCAGTCGATGTACTTGGGAGGCGCCATTGATGTGAACGCGTCGGACAAAGCAGCTCGTTTCATTATGTTATGCGATGCCTTTAACATTCCCCTCGTGTACTTGGTCGACACCCCAGCGTTTATGATTGGATCTGCAGTGGAAAAACAGGGCATTATTCGGCATGGTGCTAAATTCCTTTACGCGACAGCCCAAGCCACTGTGCCGAAATTTACGGTGGTGGTGCGCAAGGCGTTTGGCGCCGGGTACTACGTGATGAATGGCCGAGCTTTTGAACCAGATTTAGTTGTCACCTGGCCTACTGCGCAAATTAGTCTGATGGGAGCGGAGGGTGCCGTCAACATTATCTACGGCAAGGCCATTTTGCGCAGTGAGGATCCCGAGGCTATGCGGCAACAGTTGGTCGAACAATTCAGGCAGCGGATAGGTTCAGATATTGCTGCGAGTTCAGCACTGATTGATGATGTTATCCGACCATGCGATACGCGGCGCGTTCTTTTCACAGCTATCGAACGCACTCAGAATAAAACTGTAGAGCGTCCTGCCCGCAAGCACGGGGTGATGCCGGTATGAACGTGGGGTCCGTCCTCTCACGCAATGCGGTAATTTTCAAAAACAAACCAGCCATTTGGTTTTATAACCAATCCGTGACGTGGGATGATCTCAATAGGAAAAGCAACCAAGCGGCTCATGCTTTCAAAGAACGGGGCATCAAGAAAGGCGATGTTGTTGCCCTGGTTACCGAAAATTGTGTGGAAATGGTTGAGATTATCTTCGGCTTGGCCAAATTAGGGGCGATATCCTATCCCGTCAATACCCGGCTCTCGGTTGAGACAATTCAGCAGTTAGTGGATCTGTCACAAGCCAAGCTTCTCGTTGTTCAGCAGTCATTGCTGCCCCTAGTGCCAGAATTCTCCCAACCCAACTCATCCCAGTGCATGGTGATAGGCGTATCCAAGACACTGGCCAATTATGATGACGCCATTGAAGGCAGATCGACCGAGGACCCGGAAGGCATTGTGAACTCTGAGGATATTTTTATTCTCTTCGGAACCGGCGGCACCACGGGTCTGCCCAAACTAGTGGCACTGTCCCATCAAGCGTCGATGGTTAATGCGATGAATATGATTTGCGATTATGGTTTCACCTGTAGCGATGTCGGACTGCAGGTATTGCCGTTGTACCACGTAGTGTTTAATACACTGTTTCTCCCATATGTGTTCGTTGGCGCGTCAGTCGTCATGCTCGATGTATTTAATCCGGAGGCCATTTTGCAAAATGTGGCGGAGCGTGGTGTTACGATATTTAGTATTGTGCCACCTGTGTTGATTAACCGATTTGAATCGGCAGCGACCCACTATGACCTCTCGTCCGTGCGCTACTTCCTAACCGCAGCGGCAAGTTTCTCCCCGGAACTCAAGAGGAAAACGCAAGCGTTGTTTAGCAACACACGACTTGGATACTCCTACGGTCTATCGGAGATGGGCGGTGGAAACGTGACAATTCTGGATCCGAACCATCAATTTACCAAGGACGGGTCCATCGGAGTGGTAACTAAAACCCTGAATTGGCGTGTAGTGCAAGACAATGGTGATGACGTGCCAAAAGGCACCATTGGTGAGTTGGTGTTGAACGGGCCAACGATGATGACAGGCTACTATCGGAACGAAACGGCAACCAAAGACACTGTGCGAGACGGATGGTGCTACACGGGGGATTTGGTCAGAGAGGATAGTGATGGCTACCTCTACCTGGTAGATCGCCGCAAGAATATGATTAAGACCGGCGGTGAAAATGTTTACGCTAAAATAGTGGAAGACTATCTAACCAATCATCCTCAAGTGGTCGAGGCTGCGGTATTAGGCCTCCCCGACCCCCAATGGGGAGAGCGGGTCGTGGCCGTGGTCGTGGCGCGAGATGGGGTTCAATTGAACGAAAGTGAGGTTGTAGAGTTTTGCAAAGCTGGGCTGGCGCGCTATGAGGTGCCCAAACGCGTGGTCTTTGTCTCGGAACTGCCGCGCAACTCTAGTGGCAAGGTCGTGAAAAGTATGCTGCGCAGCATAGTGATGGGGGAGACTTAGGGGAAGGTTCGAACGGAAGAAACGTCAGATGAGAAACACCAACCGAGTAAAGGGAGGTACCGGACGTGGACTATCAAACGCTAGGCTTCACTGTGTCCGAGGCAAAGGCCTGGGTCACGTTAAATAGGCCTGACCGCCTAAATGCGATTAATCGGGTAATGGTGGACGAATTGGGCCAAGTCGCTGACCTGATACGTACGGACGATGCCATCCGGGTGGTGATCCTTACGGGAGGGGGTGCAGCATTTTGCGTCGGTGCCGACTTGTATGATTTGCCGCACGATCTGCCTTTGGATGATGAGACGGCTGTTGCACAAGTTTTAAGAAAGGCTGGCGACACCATTTTGAAGTGGTGGACGTTGAAGAAACCCGTTATTGCCGCAATTAATGGAGCTGCAATCGGTGGGGGATTAAATCTGGCGCTCATGTGCGACCTCACCGTGGCTCGTGCCGACGCTGTGATGTCGCAGATCTATGTGCAACGTGGCCTGGTGCTCGACATGGGCGGCAGCTATTTCTTGCCGAAACTTGTAGGCATGGCCAAGGCTAAAGAACTGGCTTTACTCGGCGACGCGATTTCGGCCGCCGAGGCGGAGCGAATCGGGATGATAAACAAATGTGTGGAACCAGAGGGATTTCTACCTTGGGTCGAGCAGTGGGCCAGTCGATTGGCTCAAGGAGCCGGTTGGGCCATCGGGATGACTAAAATGGCTTTGATCGGCCCTTCAATATTGGAACTGGAAACGGCGCTAGAGCATGAAGCGCATTCGGTGGCCCAAGCGCTCCAAACGAAAAATTTTCAAGAGGCTATGAGGGCCTTTAAAGAAAAGCGTGATATTCATTTTAGCGGGGCATAAGATCTATGAGCCGGACGTGGGGATGGCCTTTAGGACAGGAAAACAGGTGGCCATATCCCAGAAATAGAAGAGAAATTCCTAAGGCGATGCCGCTGGCCAAAGCCGGGTGACATATTCCAGTCGCCACTAAAAGGCCACCGAGATCATTAGTTAAAAACTGTTGCAACACTCCCTGCAATAGCACTCATCCATGCATTAATGGTGGGCAGGTGGTTTGCCTGCGGAATGTCTTCACGGTCGGTTTGCTGCCGATTCTGGGGTTCTTTTATGCGGCCGGCGTGTTGATCGTCTGGAAAAAACACCGCCAATGGGAGACCGGAATGTTAGAAGAATGGCTGATTCTTCCGTATCCCACGCGGAGGGCGAAACCCGGGATCTGGATTGGCCGCATCCGTCGCCCCTCGGGCGAAGAGGTGACCGTATTGAGCGAAATTACGGGGGTGCCGCCTGTCCCCGCCAAGACCACCCGATGGAGCCAATGTTCCGAAGACTTTCCGGTGAATGTCCCCCAGACGGTTAATCCGCCGATTCCGATTCAGTGGGTTTGGGCGCCCACGTTGTCGCCGTTTGTGGTGCGATGGGAGCGACAGTTTCCCCCCAAGCCGCGAAACCCTGCCGCGAAACCAATTCGCGGACCATCATCTTAGTCCACTCTCTTAATTCCCTGGTGTCATTGGGATGGGGGGGAGGGAATAGTCTTATGTTCCCCGCTCATGTCTTCCGTACCGACCCGCTACCGACAGTCGCCCCTGGTTGCCAGGTACGAACTAGGCGTGTGTCATGGCGCCGGGTAGGATACGGAGATGATTGGTAAACCCGGTCGTCATGTGGAACCAGTAAACAGGTTTCCGCCCCACCGCTTTCGAAACGTCTTCGGGAATTCCCTGATGTTCAGCTCTCGTAACACCTACCTGACCCCATAGAGCGGAGCCTTTTCCGTCACGTTCAACCACCGAGGCTGTTGTTCCCAGCCGCTGGCGGTGGTGTGAAACCTCCCCTGTAGGACGATGTCGAGGAACCGTCCCTCATCTCACGCCTCGTTCGATGACAGCTGATCTCACTGGTCGCATGCCTTCGCGGCGCACTAAAAGCCCGATACCCTTTCTAGGTTGTTCGCATCGCACGCAATTGAGTCATCACCGCAGCACCTAAAGCCAACACCAGTCCAAATATTATAAAGCAGGTGGACAATGGCCAATGCAAGGTCTGCACACTAAACAGCACGCTTGTCACCCCTAGAGGAGCACCAAGAAAGTCCACTAATCCGGCTATCGCCGAGACACGCCCCTGCAAATCCGGCGCAATCAGCTCTTGACGTAACGTCGTCCCCCAAATGTCCGTGGGAGCCGTACTAAAACCCCCGACGGCAATAAGTAGCCACGTGAGCCACAAATGATGCACCAGACCCAGCATCGCGTAAATTAATCCATCAAGCATTAAAACACTGGCATAACGCCAACCCCAAGGTCGTGGCACACGTATTCGTGCCCAGACCAATAATTCCGTCAAGAATCCCAGTGAATTAACAACCAGAAATGTATTGTAGGACTTCGTAAAACTTCTCCCTAAAACTTCTCATCATGGAATTAACATGATATACTCCTAACATAACCGTAATACGACCGAAAATAATAGACGGAATATTACGAGCAAGGTGAAAGGGGGCTATTCGGTGCGCAATGGAATCTGTGAGCCGTTGCCCAAAGATATCCATAACCTCTCTTCCCAGGTCTATGCGGAAGTAGTAAAGACTCGTCGGCGTCTTCACCAATACCCAGAAGTGGGGTTTCAAGAGTTTCAAACGACTGAAGTGATTGAACAATACCTCGGCCAACTTGACCTTCATATTGTCCCGGTGGATGCCTCCACCGGCGTGGTGGCTACCCTTACAGGAAATAGCGATGGTCCCTGTATTCTCTTGAGAGCGGATATTGATGCGCTTCCTATCCATGAGCACACTGGATTAGAATTCTCTTCCACATCCGCAGGGGTCATGCACGCCTGCGGACACGATATGCACACGGCCATGTTATTAGGCGCTGCAAAGATCCTCTCAGGTCTAAAGCGCCGGATCCACGGGACAATCAAATTTGTCTTTCAGCCAGCGGAGGAGATGCAGGGCGGCGGTAAGAAGATGGTCGATGCAGGTGTTTTAGAGAACCCCGATGTCGATTACACATTTGCGCTGCATGTGTGGCCCGATTTGCCCACGGGGGTTTTTGGCCTGCGCGAGGGGCCCCTCATGGCCAGTATGGATACGTTCGACATTCGTATTGTTGGAGAGCAAGCGCATGGTGCGGAACCGCACCGTGGGGTCGATCCCGTAGTGGCGGCGGCGCAAATCGCACTAAATCTCCAAACTATCACTAGTCGAGAGACCGATCCGCTCGATTCGGTGGTCTTGACCATCGGGTCGATTCATGGTGGAGATACCTACAACGTGTTGGCTGACGAGGTTGTCTTAAAAGGGGCCGTACGCACGCTTAATCCCGGTATTCGCACCGATGTGTTCCGGGCGGTGTCCCGGATTGTCGCAGGCATTAGCTCTAGTGCCCGGGTCACGAGTCAGGTCGATTACCAGTTTCGGTACCCCGTGACGGTGAATGACTCGGGGTTTACTCAGCACGCCGCTCGTTGTATTACCGACCTCTTTGGTGATCATGCCATACGCTGGATGCCGCGTCCGAGTATGGCCAGTGAAGACTTCGCTTATTTTTTGGAACAGGCCTGTGGTGCTATGGTGTTTTTGGGTGTGGGTGGAACGAACCCTGGGAATATGTCACTACACACTGGCGGGTTTATGCCTGATGAAGCCGCCTTGTGCTTCGGGATAGAGCTACTGGTTGCCATGGCGTTAAGGCCATATGGCGGAGGGCAATCGGAATTCTCCACTTTGTAACCAAGGGCCACATCATCCCTGATATAACCGGAATATAAAAGGAGGAAAAGTCGATGTCCCAAGCAATTCAGCACCAACAGCCCCTTGATCCGCGTGCTCGGCAAGCCATGGTTGGAGCCTTTCTCGGCTTCTTCGTGGACATGTTTGATGTGTGGTTGCCCGTGATTGTATTGGGCCCTGCTATCGGGTACTTCGCCCCCAAAAGTGTGGGCCCCGCGACTCTCGCGTTATTTATTAGCATGGTCTTTATTGTGACTTTAGTGGCTCGCCCGTTGGGGGCATTACTTTTCGGTAACTTCGCGGACCGCTTTGGCCGAAAACGCATCGCCATGGTTTCCGTAGGGGGGTTTGGTCTCACCACCTTGCTCATTGGCTGTTTACCCGGGTACGCAACCTGGGGATTTGGCGCGTTGATTGTTCTCGTGATTCTGCGTTTCGTAGATGGATTGTTCCTGGCAGGAGAATACACTTCGGCAAGCCCCTTGGCGATGGAATATTGTCCAAAAGAACGGCGTGGTTTCTACGGTGCCCTCATTATGGGCGGATTTCCGGCATCATATATTATCATTAACCTCCTCACATTCATCATGTTGCACGTGGCTCCTTTGCATGGGATTGATTCTGCCTATGTGACGTGGGGGTGGAGAATTCCCTTCTTCATTGGCGCTCTCATCTCGCTGGCGTTTGTGCTGTACTACCGCGTACATCTGCCGGAATCTGAAGTGTGGGAGCAATCGCAGCGGGTGAAGAATCCATTGAGGACCCTTTTGTCGGGGAATTCACTCAAAGGATTTATTCAGGTGTGGCTCCTGATGACTGGATTTTGGCTGACTTCGGAAATGATTAGTGCTGTTGTACCTGGGATGTTGCATACGGTTGCGAAGCTATCCGAAAGTAGCGTCACACTCACGATTTTGATTAGTGAAGTCGTCCTGTTTGCCTCCTATTTGGTCGCGGGTGTGTTAAGTCAACGATTCGGGCGCCGCAAATACCTCATGGTGGCTGGGATTGTCGCCGCCGTTGTGGGAGGACTCCTGAATTATGCCCTCTTTGGCACGGCCTGGCATTCTTTGTGGCCCGTCATCGTGCTTACGATTTGCATCGAAGCCGTGGTAGGGAATGTATGGGGACTCGCGACGACGTACATTAACGAGCGTTTTCAGACCAATGTGCGGGCTAGTGGATTTGGGCTAGGCTACAGTTTGGCGGTGGTGCTTCCCGCGTTCTACGCATTTTATCAGTTGTGGCTAGGGCACATCATGCCGGCCAAAGACACGGAATTGTTGTTGATGGTGATTGGTGCGATGCTGATCGTCATCGGTGCTGCCTGGGGGCCGGAAACCCGAGACGTGGAATTCGCCGCTGAGGTATAACCATCGTGGAACTGGACCTGGCCCCCATTTCAGGGCGAAGCCTCGGGTGCCGATCGGTTGCCATGGGGAGCAACAAGGACTCTGGGGGCATCATCCAGGTCTCTATCATGGGAGGGGAAAACATGAATAGTGTGCAGGAACTCGATGTGATGTTGGCCACGCCGTCTGAGGCCCTAATTGAATTTATAGGGCGATGGAAGGGAGATATCCTGATCCTTGGTGTGGGGGGGAAAATGGGGCCAAGTTTAGCCCGACGAGCCCAAAACGCCGTCATGGCGGCTGGGGTAAAAAAGGAGATCATCGGCGTTTCCCGCTTCTCGGAAGAGGCTTCTAGGCAGCAGCTTGAGGATTCCGGGATTCATACGATTGTAGCGGATCTTATGGATGAGGTCCAATTACAAGCCTTGCCCGACGTACCTAATGTCATTTACATGGTGGGCCACAAGTTTGGAACCACGGGGCGAGAGTACTATACCTGGGCCATGAACACTTATCTGGCGGGTCGTGTCGCGGAAAAATATCGCCACGCACGAATTGTGGCCTTTTCCAGTGGAAATGTGTATCCGCTCTCACCGGTACAGAGACGCGGTAGTCTGGAAACGGACGATGTGGGACCGGTGGGGGAATATGCGCAGTCTTGCCTCGGACGGGAACGCATGCTGGAACATTTCTCACGAAAGTACCAGACACCCATGCTGCTCTATCGCTTAAATTACGCGATTGATATGCGATATGGGGTCCTTCATGATGTGGCCACAGCCGTGTTAAAAGGCCAGCCGATTGATGTGACCATGGGGTACGCCAACGTTATCTGGCAAGGTGATGCGAATGACGTGGCTCTGCGTTCTCTTGAGATTTGTGATATCCCCCCAAAAATCCTGAATGTTACCGGTGCGGAGACTATTTCGATTCGATGGTTGGCCGAAGAATTTGGCAGACTTCTCGGAAAAAAGTCGGTTATCATTGGACAAGAGGTGGGAACGGCGCTCCTCAATAACGCGTCACAATGTCATGAGAAATTTGGGTACCCCGAGATTACGTTGAGGCAACTCATCGATTGGACGGCGACATGGGTCCGAACCAACGGACCGACCCTCAACAAACCAACCCATTTCCAAGAATCCCAAGGGAGATTTTGAGATGACTCCTTACGCAAAATTGCCTCTCCATATTGCCGAGCTACTGTACACGGGGACAGTGATTCCGGCACACCCGCTGGCTTTGACCGAACACCGTGAACTGGATGTCTTGCATCAACGCGCCTTGACTCGATATTACGCGGCGTCCGGGGCTGGAGGCGTTGCCGTGGGCGTGCACACCACACAATTTCAGATCCGCGATCCGGAAGTTGACTTATTAAGGCCGGTGCTTGAGCTTGCCGCCGAAACGATTGACCAAATGGCTATGGCTCGCCCGTTTATCAAAATAGCGGGCCTTGTGGGTCCGACCGATCAAGCATTAGCCGAAGCTGATCTCGCGAAAAGTCTCGGGTACCATCTTGGGTTACTTAGTGTGGGTGGACTGGCGGAATGGACTGAAAATGCCTTATTGCAACGTGTTCGCGAGGTGGCGGGAGTCATCCCGGTCTTTGGTTTTTACCTGCAGCCAGCGGTTGGGGGCCGGGTTCTGAGTCGAAGTTTTTGGGAGCAAATGTGTGAAATCCCGGGCGTCTATGCCATTAAAATGGCACCGTTTAATCGCTATCAAACCCTCGACGTGGTGCGCGCGGCGTGTGCCTCCACCCGTTCCGATGACATCGCTCTGTATACCGGGAACGACGATAATATCGTGATCGATCTCCTGACTCGGTTCCGTTTTGAAATCAACGGACGTCTCGTTGAGAAACAAATTGTAGGAGGGCTCTTGGGGCATTGGTCGGTGTGGACGAAGAGGGTCGTGGAGATTTTTGCGTGGATCCAAGAAGTGCGGGAGCGCGTTGAGATTCCTGCAGAATTACTGACACTTGCGACGCAGATAACGGATGTCAACGCCGCATTATTTGATGCGGCGCACGATTTTGCCGGATGCATTGCAGGACTTCATAAGATCCTCCACCGACAAGGGTTGTTGGCAGGTACGTGGTGCCTGAATCCCGAAGAGGGCTTATCCGTTGGGCAGTCGGAGGAGATTGAACGGGTATGTCAGGAGTATGGGAATTTGACAGACGATAGCTTCGTCAATGAGCATCTGTTTTCATGGCTCGGCGTGCATACGTGATAGCCGTACTATGCCTCTGCCGTGGGAAAATGGATCCGGTAGACTTTACGTGGACGGCCACGAACGTACGGAGCCTGTTCCCCTACGATGGATGCTAACCCATGTTGTTCTAGCACCATAAGGATTCGCCTTGCACTCCTGGGTAAAATATTCATCGATTCCGCCAATTCATTGGCACTAATCTGATCGCGATCTAAGAGTTGGATAATGCTTTGAAGTTTGCTGAGCGTGGTAACGCTTAGAGACACGTGTTGGCTAAGTTCTTGCAGGACGGAATCCGCGTATGAGTACGTTAGGGTTTCCTGTTGGAATCCAAGTGGTCCGATAACCGTTTTGTCTTCCAAGACGCCATACCAACTACCTATGCCTCGATTTTGGGCATGGCGGAGTGCGGCATAGGCGTGATCGTTGGCTTCAGCGAGAGTGTGTCCGATACCTATACCACAGGTTAGCCTATTAATAGGCAACCCCACTAAGATGTTCTGACCCGGCAATGACGAGAACTCTTGAGTGGCTTCTTCCACCGGGCCACGTGTGGCGATGACTTCAAATCTCCCGTGTTTGAGCGCGTGACATACTCCGTGAAGTCTCTTGGCATAGAGGTGCAATTGTCGCTCCGTTTCAAGTGCGAGGTCGTCCGGTTGAATTGATGGGGTGTCCATCAACTGCACTGCAATCTGTGCACCTTGAAGGTGGATAATGGAATGGGTCTGGACGATCGATTCCAATACCGCCGCAATAGCATCTCGCGCCGGAACGATGTGATAGGCGGGAACGTGCCTCCCTATGAGCTCGAGATGCGTCGATCGAACGCAGGTGACGGCTGCTTTTGTTTGGCCGGAAGCCCATAGCTCATAGTGATATTGCACGAGGTCGTCAGGGTCAATGAGGTTTTCGTAATGACGCAAATGGAAGGGGGCCGTGATGCCGACTTCATCCATCAAATTGGATAGTTCGGCCGGGTGTAGGGTATCAAAGCTTAGTTGCGAGACCGGGAGGTGTTGTTCATGAGCCAAGTATAATAGAGTTTTATAGAGGCTTGCTCCCGTATGAGGAACATAGAAAGACGGCACAGCAATGCCGCCCCACTGCTGAGCTATGGAGTAGGGGACCTTGCCGCTGAAGAGCCACATGCTGACAGAGTCGAGATGGGGCTGTAACAGCCTAATGACGTCAGACTCTTTCCAATAGACGATACTATGCAATTCAATTTCAGGGAAATCTCCCGCGACGTCTTCAATTTGTGTGACGGAATCATCGGCTCCTAGTAATCCCAAGTGAATTTTCAAATCAGCCATCTCCCGCTTGTTTCTCTGGTATCATCATGACACGCAGAATCTCCATTATGCAACCCCGTAACATGTGGATTATGGGCGCGGCGCGATTTCATGACAATTCCGCATGTTTAGAAGTTCCGGATCATGGCGAGGTCTGGTCGATTCCCTGGGACTGAATGGACGGCAGTTGGCGGCGTGGGTGCGAAGTTTGGCCCGCGCGGCAAACCAGGGATGGCAAGGGCAGACCCCGGAAGATCATCAGGTCATGCAGAGGTTTTGGGCCTGGTACGGCCAACAGGAACATTTGGTCGAGGAAATCCCCGACTCCCCAGTCATGTTAAGCGACTGCACGCCTCCGTCGTAGCCGACGACGCCCGCGTCGTAAACCGTCTGCGGTAGAAATCCCTCCACCTCAGGGAGAAAAAAGAACTTTACCTGACAAAACGAAGTAAGCAAGTGCGCAGCAGAGGCCTCGGCATGAAAAATTTGAACATAACGCCCGCGCATTCCCCTTCTTAGGCGCAAGCCAAGAGGGGGTCAAGCGGGCCAGCCCGCAGGGCTAGACAAGGCCCAAACTTTTGGTTTAGTCTAAGGACATAGGGCCGGAACGGTCCGAATCGACGCCTGGGGAGATCCAGCATAAGACGTACGTGGCCTAACGGCTCGGCGCAGCAGTCGTAGAACCAGGAACTTCTAGAGGGTGACCTCAGAAACCCCCGCCTCACCCCGTTAGGGTCAGGCGGCGGGAGAGTTCATGCATGCTCAAAAGCATAGAAGAACAGACGTTGCAGCCCATGGAACCGGTAGTCGGCGCATTTACGGAGTTGAAACGCGAAATCCAGCAATGGCAGACGGCTCAATGGGCCCAAGGGAAGACGACGCGATTGGTCCAAGACCGTTTTGATATTCCCTTCGAGGCCGCGCCGACTACCGGTTCCATGGGCTGCTATTGGCGGAATTTGGTGAAGGAGCCCTATCTGACACCTTGTCCCACCCAATCCCTGTCACCTGAGTTAACCGACCATGTATGTAGATAATTATTGTCACTGAACAACTGTACCGAGAAAGAATCAATCCGTCCAGTACTCAATGGGGCGTAGACTTTAGCACGCTACCGTGATGAATGATAAGGTCGAAATTTGGACATGCACCGATTGTCCGGCCGTCCTGTTCACCTACTGGAATGACGCGCAGATCGATCGGCTATATGCGGTAACGCAGGCCGACCAGGATGACGGACAAACCGTGTGAAAGAAGGAGGAACAAGCGCGTGATTTCGAAGATCTCTCGAGTTCCTCGATTACGGTCGCGAGGAACCCTATCCGCCACTGTCCCCAACCTGCCGCGTAATCCAGAATCAGGGATGGGGATTTCGCAATAACGCGTATCACGGAACCTCGATAACGGATCTGGCGACCATCTTGCGCGGTGAGATCGCGATGGGCAATACCGATATCATCCACTCGGTCCGAAACCCGTATGGATGGCTTGCCGACTATGGGCGGGATGCGGTGCCGGAAGACGAGGGGTGGACCATCGCCCAAGACAACGCACCGGACATTGCGGCTGACATTCTTGCACACTGCTGTGCGGGGGAGTTTGTCTATTGGCAGAAAGTCACTGGACCCCGTTATGCATGTTAATCCCAGTCCGCGTGCCACGATAAAAAGGCTAATCCAATACTGAATACTATCCAAGCCCATAAAGATATCCACATTTCTAGAGACGGCCATTTTAAAGGATCATGGGAAATGGCATTACTCAACATAAGATTGGGTAACCATAATAGTAGCTGACCATAGTGATGAGCGAGATATCGTTCACTGAGCAGGATACCAACAGGGACACCCATGCCGACAACCAGAGAATGACTGATAAGGCGGCCTGGCTAATCCGATACAAAGACTTGTCTCAAGGAGCCCCCAGACGACAACAATGGTACTCCATGATGGCCAGGTCATCATTTGCATACGATGGATGGCCATCAACGCATTAAATTCGGCGGCGATAATATCGATGACCAATTGGCCTGCCATCAACAATGTTACGGTCGCGATTCCTACACACAACTTACCGATAAGGGTTTGATTCCGCGAATAACCACTGGTGATTAATAACAAATGCGTGTGATGCTGTTCATCCAAATCGGCCAACAGAGCTCCCAGAATGCCCGTGATGAGTACTCCCGTGAACAGCAATCCAAACAAAAAACTTTGAGGTAGTCCTTGCGGCAAACCTAACGAAGCTGTTGATGTACCCCCATAATTTAACATAATCGGCAGGCATCCCAATAACCATTGGAGGGCCATAAGACTCCAAGGCGTCCGCCAATGTAAGATTTTATCCCATTCAAAACGGCAGAGTCTCTGAAAGACCGTCTACGACAACTTTCTTGAGTAACTGCCCGCAAGAATGCCTAAGGCAGTGGGTTTGTCGATTGACAGATTTCATGTCATGGTTGTCGGCTATGCTATCGTGCACTCTGGGATACAAAAGTCAGCGCCCTCACAAATTTCCCGACTCCCTGATATAATCAATAAGAGAGACGGGAAATCGGCATTTATCACGGAAGGAGTGAGCAATCTGACGGTTGTAGAGGTTAAGCCGAGTGAAGGGTATCAAATTTGGCTTCGGTTTAATGACGACACAACAGGGCCTTGTCGCACTGGACGATCTGGTCGGTCGTAGCGTGTTCAAAATTTGGTCAGACCGGCGTGTTTTCGAATCCGTGCGCATCAACGATGCTGGAGCCGTTGAATGGCCCGGCAATGTGGATTTATGCGCCGATGCCCTTTATCTCCGATTGACCGGAAAACAGCCTGAAGATTTTAACCAGAATGTACGGGTGTTGTGACAATTGTCGAGAGAGGACAGTGAAATCATGAGTTCGAAAGAGGAGTTGTTACACCTCATCGAAAAACTCGACGAACGTTGGGTTGATGACGTGGCGGATTATGTTCGTTGGCTTCAGCAACCGACCGATACGCTAAGTCCTGTCGAGTTTCAACGTGTACAACAAGGTGAGCAGGAATTGGTCCAGGGAGATCGCATCAGCCTCAAGGATTGGCGACGTCAACACGATGTATGATGTGATTTTATCCCGTCAGGCTGCCCGGTACTTAGACCATCTCGACCGCATTACTCAGCAACGCATGATCGCCCGCCTTGAGCAACTCGCGGAAGATCCCTGTGGTCCGTTGACAAAACCGTTAACCAATGCCGAGGGATTGCGATCGACGCGTGTGGGAACATGGCGTATCGTGTATCGGATTGACGAATCCACTCAAGAAATCCGCGTCAGCGACATCGCTCCACGCGGTGAAGTTTATCGCCGCTTATAACCTACATTTGGCGCCATTTTTTTCCAAACGGCTTCGTGATGCGGGTTTTCAGCCTCGACCACTTTGGTGTAGTCACTAATTTAAACCCATGAATGTTGAGTTCATGCGGAAATTGGAGAATTTTCGTAGGTACTAATCGATCACAGATTTGAACAATGTCTGAAGACGGGTACTCTCTCTTCGCGGTTACACTATATCTGATCCGACCCCCGCACGTCCACCAGTCCGCACAGAAAAAATACTGGACATTTGGCACCCTTCGCAGTACGCTGGTCGGCTCTTTCTCAAAGAGAGGGGGTAGGCTGGACACAAGAGGGATTCCGCGCTATGCTAGGAGGTTCATTCTCGAATCCAGTGATAGGGGCTGTACATCGGTGGAGTTCAGCAAGGGACCGCCCGAA
>JAJZZP010000092.1 GCA_021797515.1 Bacillota bacterium
GCACGAAGCCGCCCGACCACGGACCGCCCTCCCGGCCCCTTCATCATCAAGTGCGCCTGCGGCACATAGTCGCAATATTCAACTCGATACTTTGCCGTTACCTTGGGGATCCCACCCACAGATCTTGACAGTGTGGACCTATTGACTGAGCGGGAACGCGAAATCTATGAACATCTCAAGGCAGGGAAGAAGCTCACCGAAATTGCGGAGCTCTGCACCATCGAGTATGGCACGGTGAAAACGCATACGCGCCACATCTATCGCAAATTCGGCGTGTCCTCCCGTGAAGAGTTGCCTTAGACCGGGAAAAAATACCCCGGTATATACCCTAATCTCTCCCTGTCTAGGGACTGGGATACCGCCCACAATAGAAGGAAGAACCGGAACGACGGAAGTGACAGGAGGAGAGACCATGAGACAACAGGCACTCTGGGCGACCATCATCTCCTTGGCAGCGACCATGATCCCAGGGCCTGCCAATGCCGCCACAACCCCCTCGGTGCCTTGGCAGGTGATGGGTGCTTCCCGCTTGGTGCCGAGCCCCCGATTCTATGCGGGTACGGAACTTTCTTCCTCGCCCCAGACCGTGCACTTTCACATGCGTGACGCCCACTATTATCAAATCCCGTTGAACCAACCGCCCGTGTCGGTCACGGTCAATCCCGGCCAGACCGTCGCGATTCGGGAGGTGGCGATGAATGTTCGGCAAGACACGGCGTTGATCAAAATCGGTATCCCATCGATGATGAGCGTGGACATGGTGGCAGCAGCGCCCGGGCTCCGATCCGCCTATCGGGTGGCTCCACCGCCCGGAGGCGATCCCAGCGTATCCGGTGCCTATACTGAAACCGGATGGAATGATTTTTTAGGGATTACGGTCGGCATTGTCTGGAACTTCATCAGCTTCTCGTATAATGGCAGCCAAGTGACCAACTACCACACGTGGGACTCTGTGCAACATCCTTTTCCCGATGGGGACTATTTCATGGCCAACAGCCAAGGGCATGCGGAAACTCAAGGCAATGCGTCGGGATGGACGTTCGCGATGGAAGACGCGCCCGCGTTCGCCAATACCAAAATCTATTGGGATGTAAATGAAGTCACGGCACACGGCAATGGCGGCGTCACCGGCTATGTGAACACATGGGCGGCGGGTGCGGATAAATATCTTTTGGAGGGATGGTGGCAAATTGTCCATGGATAACACACGAACGCCCAAATGGGTCTTTGGGGTCCTTTTCATCAGCCTCATCATCGACGTGGTCAATGTCTTTCGCTTAGTCCATGGGCCCGTGCCTTTCCCCTTCTTTCTTCCTTGGGTAGTTGCCGGACTGGTGACGCTCTATCTGACCTTTAGCCGACACGATTCCAAGGCTTTGCGCATCATGCCCTGGATTATTCTCTCGCTGGCGGTGTTGTTGGTCTCCATTTTGTCCGATGGCACCAATCTCAGTCTCTGGGTCTGGATTACCCTGATGATCGGACCGGTCACCACCATCCCCATACGCCACATGGTTGCCGGAATTCTAGGATTGGCTCACATCGTGACCCAAATTTTCCTCTTACCCTTGCCGACCCACAATGCCCCTCTGTCCTACATCATCATTCAAGTTACAGGGCTCATCGGACTTCTTCTCTGGCATCAATGGCATCGGCCTCACCTTACTCAGGAACCGGCGTTGTGATCCCGCAAAGAGGTCCCATTCTGGTTATCGGCGCCACGGGGAATCAGGGGGGCCATGTCGCGAGAGCGCTTCTCGACAAGGGATGGACCGTACGTGCGTTCACGCGCAATGCCGATACCTCGAAGGCTCAGGCTCTGAAAGCCCATGGAGCCCATCTGGTCACTGGGGATATGGCGGATGTCCCCGCCTTGACGCAAGCCATCAAAGAGGTTACGGGAGTCTTCAGCGTGCAAAACTTCTGGGATCTGAGGCTTAAGGAGGAAGTGCGACTCGGATCTAATGTCATCCAAGCGGCAATTAACGCCGGCAACCAACCACATATCGTCTACAGTTCAGGACTCGGTGCTGAACAGCGCCAGAATGTCGCAGCCATTGATGGTAAGGCAATACTCGAGGAGAAATTGAGACATTCGGGACTACCGTTCACTATCTTGCGACCCGGCCTCTTTATGGATGATTTTCGGGGCGCCAGTCTGCCTTTCGCTCGACCGATTCAAAAACTACTGGATGGCCATCGCTTGTTAGTCGGTCGGCTGTTTCTGGCCACTCTGCGGGCCGTCGTGCCCAAGGAGAGTCAGATTCCGCTCACGACTCTCAGCGATGTCGGCCGCATGGCAACGTGGGCGTTTGTGAATCCGGAGGAGTCGCAAGGGCAAGTTTATGAGGTGATAGGGAGCAGTGAGACAGCGGAAACATTGTGCGCGCTCTGGACTGAAGTGACAGGGCAAGCAATTCCTCGCATTCCGGGACTAAAATTGGGAATCCGCATCGGTCATCCCAAGATGGCATCGCTGTTGGACTGGCTATCACGCGAATCCTCAGTCGAGAATTGCCCCTTTCACCTGAATACATACCGTAATTGGCTCGACGCCGGGGATGTTCCAGTTCCTTAACTAAAGGAGATAGAAAGCGAGGCTAGGTACCTGACATCAATATGTGTGGACAAGGTTGTCCCCAACGCAACGAGGCCCCAGCGACGGGGCCTCACATGCTTGCGCCTGTTACACCTAACACACCTATCGTCAGGACAGTGATCCTAGGGCGGACCCAATGACGTCACCGGCGAAATGGTCGGTCTCGTTGGGATGCTTTACCATGGTTCCCAACACCACACCGAGGCACGCTATAGTTACAAGCAGCGCAATGAAAACTACTGCACTCATTTTTATCATGTGATTGTCTCCTTTCCAGAGGCATTTGTTCGCGAATCTTCCCCTACCAACGCAGCCTGTAGACACCGAATGATTATAGCAGGCGCGGATAATGAGGAATCACGTAATAACACATACCGCATATTGTGATGTATGTTTATCAACACACAATATCTGCCTCTTGGTTGGATATTATAAATCGTAAAGAAGTATCGGGCCACGCAATATTGACTCATTTAAATGCAAGCTGTAAAATTATTTGTATGAAACCGACTAAAGTTTCTCGAGAGCGTCTCATCAACATCTGTACTCGGCTCGGCTACCCGATATCCTCCCGAAAGTTGACCGATTGGGTTCGGAAGGGTCTACTGCCTCCTCTTGAACAGCATGGCCGGGGCCAAGGCATGGGCAAAGAGTATTTCTGGCCAGGCCAATCGGTGATTGCTCAAGCAGTCGTTGTCTCCGAATATCTGTCGTGGACTAACAGATCGGACGATGCGCTTCTCCTTACCTGGTTTGCCGGATATCCCGTGCCCCTCAATCAGGTTCGACGGATCTGGGCTCGTCGTCAAGCTGGTAACAATTCGGCAGTGACTCAGAAGTTTCCCGATTCCTTTGAGCTGCAAGAATGGATAAGACGAGGCATACAACGGGAAGGTAAAAAACTGGGTAAGCCATTCCCGTTGAGTTTGGCGACGAGCATGTATACCGCCTTACTTACCAATGACTTCGAAACCATTGATGGTCTGAGTCCTGCTGACGAACGACGACTAAACGAAGAGGTCGCTAACTTTCTCAATGAGAGTGGGGGCGGTTCGAGCGCCGTCAAAGGGACAGTGCTCACCAAAAAAGGATTAGACTTTATTCATCGGAACCTTAGTCCGGCTCAGCGCCAGCGATTGATTGAATCGGCGACCGCACAGGACTTACTGGAAGCCCAACGCGATTGGCGCTTAATTACCGGCTTTTTGTCGACGATTTTTCGCTACGCGTTCCTCGAGGGTAACCGACTTGAGCACGTCGGCATTCGGAGCCTAGCACGCTTCCGTCGACATTGGTGGCGGGCTGTCGGAAATGTGGGAGGACCATTCATTCTACTTGACTTGGCCCTTCGACAGTCCGGATATAGAGAAGCCATCAACGCGTCGATAATGGCCGTCATGGAAGTCAATGAGAAAATCCGATGGACAAGAGAAATCCCTTGGATGCGACGTCACCGCAAGATTAGTCCCCGGCTTGTTCAGGTCATCCCTGACGTCATCGCAGAACTGTCACACGTATGGCAACCACTCTTTGACTAAATTCCCTAGCGGAGTACCTATACTGGATGACTTCCTGTCACAGCATTTTCGTTCAGGTCGCATATAATCACTCGGCCTTCCAACCTTTGTAGATCTTGTAAGTGTCCCTCGGGCAGGGTTCGATTTAGTTCACTGCGGCCAATCAAATACACGGGTTCACCCGCCTCTGTTTCCGCATAAAAGTCCACAAAACCAAATGCCGGGAACATTGAGAGATTTCTGTAGCCCATCCGTAACACGTAATCTTGCATCGCCGGTTCCCAATCTTGCGGTATAATCCGACCGCCATCACTTAATGGTTCTAGATGAGCCGCGTAAATACCGCGCATGGGCCGAATCTGAATAGCTCTTTCGCGATCCAAGCGCTCGAGCCGGACCCGGCGTCGAGACTCCAAATCCCGTAATCTTACCGTGGTTTGATTAATCAGCGCACTATTGCGATGGTCACTGTCGGTCTGTTGGTAGCGCGTTAGCCGCTCTAATAATTTCTGGTACTGGCCATCGAACGCCCGTCGCAAGTATTGGGCCTTCTTGTCCACCACGGCCTCTCGAGTCTGTCGCATCCGATTCATCTCACCCACGGCCGTCGTCAAAGTCTGCCGCTCAAAATCATGCATATCGAACTCCCTATCCATCGTTAGGACATTCGCAAAAGCCTCACTAAACCACCAATACGGATCAAGCCGAATCCACTCGCCGGTGGTTCGACGGGCCCAGTGGACCGTCGTGGCATAAAGTTCTTGTCCATTGCCATCGCCGATGGCAAACTGAAACCCCACCACGTCCAGGGGCTCCGGAGTGACATAGGGGATTTTCAGAAAGGGCACAGAACCCATCATCGTACTCTTTGCAGCCAATTGCTCGGCGACCAGGTAAAACGGACTGTCGCGGCCAATTTCACTCGGCCCCAGAGTCCTCGTGTCGGACTCCAAGTTTTGGGCGTTTACCCACTCACGCAACGACCGAGGCACTCGCCCCAACTCCCATCGTCCATGAGTGTCGGACAACGAAATACCATGCGTCTTGAATACACTTTGTGCGAAATCCCCATAGACACGGTCCGGTAAGTGACTAGCGCTTAATCGGTATTGTTCTGTCCTCACCTGCGGCAAGTCGAGCACATCGCTGTCTAATCGCTCTTGTTTCGCTAAATCTAATAAGCGTCGGTGTTCTTCTGATAAGGTACGGTCTAATCCCGCCACAATCTCGTCTAACGATTGGCGTCCCATAATACAATCTTCCATGAGAATAGCCAATGAACCCAAGCGACCTTCCAAGATATCCCCGAGAAAGTTGTAAACCAATTCCTCGCCCAGATCTTCGGCCATCTGTTCCATCTTCCACAGAAGGTGCTGCATCACATCGCCTTCCCGCGTGTTGGCTGCAACCATATTGAACACCAGTACTTCGCGGGTTTGTCCTATGCGATGAATGCGCCCCATCCGTTGCTCGAGCCGATTGGGGTTCCAGGGAATGTCGTAATTAATCATCTGACGGCAAAATTGCAGATTGATCGATTCGCCACCGGCATCAGTCGCCAGCATAACCATCGCGTGATCTCGAAAGTAGGCCACTTGTTCTCGGCGTTGGTCCATCGATTGCTCACCGGCAACCGTCGCTATGGCATTGGCCCCGATGCGATCCCCAAGACGACGTGCCAGATACCGCAGCGTATCGCGTGCTTCCGTAAAGATTAAGAGCTTTTCTCCTCGAGCCAACAACCCGGCTTCGCCAAACAGCGTCGCTTCCAGTTCCTGATATTTCCGTTCTGCACCCCGATTTTGCACATCTGTTGCCAGAGCGATTAACCCGTCCAACTGAAAAATTTCATCCTTCAACGCTTCGGTATCAATCTCCGCGATAGCGCCCACGACGTCATCATCGTCCAAGATCCCATCGTTGTTGACATCCGTACCGTCCGGGTCTTCTAGGGACGCCCATTGCTCTTGCCAGCGGTTGCGCTCCTCCAGTGTCTGACTGAGTAAGACCCCTAACCGTTCGCGTCGCCGCAACAGCGACAACGTAATCGCCTCCAGCGACGAGCTCAACCGGCGTTGGAGCAGCATCATGGCAAAGGCCGTCCCCCCGTTATTCTTTTTCTGAGCCTGATTGAAGTGCTCCTGCACATAGTGGGTCACTGCTTCGTACAACGCGAGCTCTTCTGGGGTCAAGTCAAATGCGATGGTCTTGGTCGTGCGGGGTGGAAAGATCGGCGTCCCATCAAAATTCGCCATCGATTCCTTCAGGCGACGAATGATATAAGGATTAGCGCGTTCGCGCATCACCTGTTGGGGGTCCACCTCCTGAAAGACATCCGGATCGACCAAACGCATCAAATGTCGGAAATTTTCTGGGTCGCCTTTATGCGGTGTGGCGGTTAACAAAAGACATTGGGGGACCTCAGGCAAGAGCGTCTCGCCCAGGCGGTAGATTTGCGTACGCGCGACCTTTTGGACCTTTTTCCCCTGCGTATAGGCGGCCATTTTGTGGGCTTCGTCCACAATCACTAAATCCCATTCCGCCTGCGTGACTAAGACCTTCACCTCTGGACGGGCGGCCCAGTAGATCGACACGAGACATCGTGGCGTCTCATTAAACGGGTTGCCATGGCCATCCCAACCACTCCGACTAATAATCCGAAAGGACTCCCCGAACTTCTCTTGCAGTTCGTTCTGCCACTGGGTCAACACCAATGGAGGCACTAAAATCAGAATGCGGTCGGCCAAGCCGCGAACGCGCAGTTCCCGAATTAGCATCCCCGACATAATGGTTTTCCCGGCTCCCGGATCGTCGGCCAAGAGAAACCGGACCAACGGGGACTGCAACATCCGGCCATACACCGCTTCGACCTGATGTGGCAGCGGCAGGACCTGACGATTCCCCCGCGATCGAGCACTCGAAAACCGACGGTCGACGGCAAGAATGGTGCCTTGCACCTCTTGAACCAAGCGCTCGACATTGGGAGGTTCATCCGTATTCCCAGCCCCTCCTTGCAAACGGCGCACGGTCGCCAGTTGATAGGTATCCAACACGGATTCAAAGTAGGTGCGCGACGTCCGTCCCAGTGCTTCTACCACGTAGTACGTCTCGTCCATGGCTTCGCAGCGCTTGATTTCGACCGGCTCGGGCCAAAAGCTCCCCTCAACCCACTCTCCCATGGCAAACATGACGTCTCTCCTTTACGACCCCGAAAATATACGCAGTTCCACCGGAACGGAAAGATAAAGGCTGGATGATCCTCCAGTGACGTCTTTCAAGCGCAGTTCTCCACGACTCCCTGACGGATAGGCAGCCTCATGAATGGCCAGGGTCACCTCATAGTAACGGTCTGACAGATCCCCCGTGGCATCGCAGACTAGGGTCGGCGCATTGGAAATACGCTCATCTTGCCAATATAGAGCCACCTGAACAATCCTCTGTGATCTTTGTGGAGAGACGCGCTGTTTTTGAAAGAGTTTGACCCGAAACGCATAGGTGGTCGCCATCCGTTCTTCCGTCACGACCTCCATATCCACTGGCCCACTGGCCAGCGCCTCTCGAGATCGCAAGGGTCGGTACTCGATCACCGGAACTACTGCCTCTTGAGGCATGGACCCTCCGTGAACAAACCGAGTCCCTCCTCCGGCTCCCCCAAAGCGGCTCAGTCCCTGCGGCGTAACGGCTTCCCATCCCGCCAAGCCAAGATACGACAAGTCCCACAGGTGTGTTCCGGATGGTGCCTTTAACCCATGGCCCAGCTTAAATCGGTGGTTCCCATCCACCACCGTTCCCTCCACGGGCTCGACCTTATTCCATGCGGACACCGCATGCGCCTGAAAGAGAAATCCGTGATCCGCAGTAATAAAAATTCGCGCCGCTTGATACGACCGGGTTAACTTCTCGACGGCTGCTTCCAATTGCTGCAATGCCGAGTCTACGCCTTCAAACGTGCGCCCCTCGGTAGCCGCTTTGTCTCCCATGGCATCGATCACATTATGGTAAAGATAGAGCACCCGAAGGCCTCGGACACGCTCCAAGCCGTCTTTGACGGGCATCGCTATAAGGTCATCCAAATTCATCGCGTCAAATGCGGGATGGTGTGCTTTTAAGATTGCCGCCCGATGGTCGAGCCCTTGGGTACTCCGTTGGTCGCGTAATACAACCCCCTGATCGGTCATCCCCAGCGTTCTCCCGGGTAGGAGACTGGCCATCCCTAATTGCGTATAGGTTGGCAACACCGCCTGCATCGGGGTGATCTTGACACTTTTGGCACTTCCTCGCCGCACCAGTCGCTCTTGCAACTCAACCCCCGCCTCGTAGCGCAGTGCATCAGAAATGACCACGAAGATGCGCTCCGAGGACTTGGCCACCGTCTGTGCCAAGAAATGCTCGTAAAATGCGGTCTGTGGCACCACGTCCTCTGAAAACCACCCAGGCGTCCAGGAGGTCTCCGCCCAGTTGGCCACGTCTGGCAAAAAGTGATGGGTATACCAATTATCCAACCGCTCCCATGCAGGGCCTAGCCACTCCGGATTCTGCAATGACTGAACCGCGCCCGCGAGATTTCGGTACGCTCCGTCGACCCGATAGAGCGACTCAGCGTAGAGCTGAACCATCGATGACGTCTCCGACAACCGCTGCGTAGACCATAACCGCCGGATCCCCTCGAGCTGCCATGCCGCCTCCACCGCATGATAGGCTCGCTCCCAATCTCCAAACCAGGGCCGCATTCGACGGCCTTCCAAAATTGTGAGCCACTCCTCAGGTTGATCCACGTTACGCACGATGGCGTTGACCGCTCGCTCGAGTACCATTTGATCGATCCATGGCGCCGTGTCGCAAGCAGCAATCTCATCATCCCGCAAGGCGTCGACCACATCCCCATCGCGAGCCCAATCCATCAACCACGGACGCATGGCCGTACGCAGGTCCGCTCGGCTCAGCCAATCATCTACGAGCATCCGACAGGCATGCGGCTTGGATACCTGCGGAACCGAGCATTGCTTATTGAACCCCGGAATTTGCCTCTGCAAGTGATTGACGACCAGCACCTCGCGCAGCGACGAACGATGGGTGATACTTCCGGGAATGCCCCAGGATTGGTGCACCCATCGCCAAAAAGGTCCGGTTCCAAAAAATTTACTGATGGCGTCCCACATCGAGTCATCATCTTGCCACAACAAGGCCCCTAACACCGGGGAGGCTTGGAGCACGGATTGGCCCGTTAACACCGCCAGCATCCCTAACTGTAAGTCTTGGACCGTAGGATTTTCTGGCAAAAGCCGTTCCAGACGATGCATCCGCTCTCGGCTCCGAAAGAAGCGGGCGTGCTGCTCGAGCTCAGATCGCGGTACGTGCTGTAAGCGCAGCTGGGTCCGCACCAATCCAATCGCGTCCGCCTCAAACACCTGGCCGTAAAGTTCCATATCCAACAACCAATTGTCCTCGGGAGCGGGATGTGGAAACGGCGCATAGACCAAATAAGAGCTTTCGGGGTCGACGACTTCCAACTGATATTTAGTCTGCAGTACATTATTCGAACTGAGTTCCCAGAGTTTGACGTTCACCGTCGCCAACGCGTCCTGAAGGGCACGACGGTCCCGATCCCCATCGGAGTCATA
Organism: Bacillota bacterium; assembly: GCA_021797515.1. GTDB lineage: Bacteria > Bacillota > Sulfobacillia > Sulfobacillales > Sulfobacillaceae > Sulfobacillus_C. The sequence continues at coordinate 9,738 of JAJZZP010000092.1, forward strand.
CCAAAACACCACGCGACGCCATTCCGAGACTGGTGTCAGTTGGTTGATTAGCAACGTGAGCTCATCCATGAAGGTTCCTCACTTTATCGGCGCCAGAGCAGACTGCAACTGGGCGTAGTTGACCTTAACCCCGTCATCGAGGTCGAGGGCAATCCGTTGATTGGCCAAATCCGCCAGCACCTGGTCATAACGCACACACTCCTCTTGTCGAGAACGCAACACATCTAAGCGGGCATTCATCATTTGCCGTTCAACACGACTTAAATTAGCGGCCGCAAGCCGTCCTTCTAATTGATTCATTTCCTCGGCCACGCGCCGTTGCAAGGGCTGGAGATATTCGAGACGTACACGGGCGACGGTATCGGGGTGATACCGGTGGAGATAGATGAGCGCACGAAACCCTTTTTGCGCACCGGAATCGAAGAGCCAGTATATGGGTCGTTTGCTGTAGACCTTACAATGGTCCTTAAAAAACTCCTGCATGAAATAGCGGCGGAGTCGTGTGACCGCATCATCTTCCGCCCGCCGGTCCACACGATCGGCCAACCATTGCATGTTTTCCCCCACCGTATCCGGTCCATAAAGCACGGTCAAAAATTCTTCCAGACGGCTGATTACATCCGACTCGAAATACCGATCATCGGTGAAGAGCACCACCCCATCCGAGACCGGTTGAAAGGTCTGGTACCGGGTATGATCCCAGTCTCCCCCAGCATAGGCGAGCCCAGGGACATCGAGGCTATAGCGTCCCATGAGGCAACTGATGAAGTAGGACAAGAAAGACTTGGCATCCCGCTCCTCATCCGCTCGGCGAAGCGTGATATCGTCATCTGGCACCTCGGGCGTTAGCTCATCTTGTAATCCATAGAGATTAATGAACATCCGGTTCAATTCGGTTTCGTTGGCTTGCATCTTCCGAAATCGCTGTTCAGCATCGTCGGCCCAAGCAGCATATGCCGATGAAACGGTGGAAACCCCTGAACCGTATTTCACTAAGGGGTGCTGGACAAAATTCCAGGATGTCTCGAAGTCGTCCCAGTCTTCTTGGGCGATGTGGATGTTCTGTTCAGCTAAGCGATCCACGTCGGGCTTTATCTCATCGCTCATAATAAGGGGTAGAGAGGCGATATTGCCGACTTGGAAATTAAGCGTGGGATTCACGTATTGCATGAACTGATAGGTTATGGCGGAACATAAAAATGCCGTAACGTAAGAAATATCGCTTTCACGCGGAAATACCGACGATCCTGCCACATCGAATATGAATCCCAGAGGCGAATAGCGCACACCAAATTTTGAGGAACTAATAAACGACCAAGTGATGCCTGAGAGGAAATAAAACTGCTCGTTCCGAACATAAGACGAACCAGTTGACTTGACTTCCCATCCAGAATCTTTCCAGTTTATGACATGCTCCTGGTTCCCGTACCATTTACGATACTCGCCACCTTTATTATACGGGAACCACTTACACCCCGTTTCTAATGCCTCATCCGCACTCCCACAGGCAAATCCAATGCGATTAAGAGACACCTCATACCAACCTCGAACAAATCTATCGTTGTCGCCAGTCGTCATACCCAGCCGTGGTTTCGCAATGGATTCCAACGGAGCTGCTATCTCGAAAGCTCTGCGCACAGCTTCTGATGCCCAATAGGCGATAGGAGACCCGGGGATAGCGCTGAATTGGTCCTGACTTACGTAAAACTGGTCGGCACTGCCTTGAACAAGGCGGCGTTCCTTTTCATCACTGGAAAGATATTCGGTAAGTCGAACGTACGTTGTGGCATAATCCGCGATAGCAGACGTACGCATGACAAAGGTAGTGGTCTGCACGACCCAACCTTGCAACTCCTCAAATGCGCGCGGTCCCAAGTGAAGCATAGAGATCGTAGTGGTATTCTTCAGTATGTACTTTCGTAGTGCTTCAAACGTGCTCAAGAACATCCATGATTGTTGATTGATAGTCGCCACGTATGAATCAGGCTTCGTCATATCGAAACATCGGAGCAAAAATGCAGCGAACAAATCGGCCTTGCCGATTGAATAGTCCTCTTTAAGGTAGCCGGCCATCATTGGATTCATACCCCGAGCTCCCATGTACGGGGGATTGGTCACAACCACATCAAATTGTCGCGTTAACAGCTCTGTCTGTTGAATAACGTCTTCGAGCAATACCAATTCATCCTGGCTTCCATGATCAAATAGCGAGCCCATACCACCCGTCTTAATCCCGTCTAGTGCGGCTCGAATAGCTTCACCATCAATGACCTGCGGGCGAATGAGAGATCCGAGATTTTGCGCATCAATAAAGCCATCGAGCCATGTCTTGATTTGTCGCTGAGAGATTGAGGTATGAGACGCCAACAACTCTGCCAATGCAGCGCGGTCGACCGTGCGTGTTTCCTTAATCGTTAGCACACGAGGCACCGGCGGATTCGCTAAAATGCGAGGGGAATAGGCACATGCTTTCATCAAAAGTGCAAACCCAGCTAATTGGGCGGCCCGCGCGTCGATTTCCAACCCATAGAGATTATTTTCTAAAATTAATCGGGGGATCTCTCGACTGGGATAGCCTGCGTCCTCATAGATTTCATAAAGAAGGTCAAACGCATACACGAGAATATGTCCGGACCCACAGGCCGGATCCATAATCGTGATCGCTTTCGGCTGCAGATCGGTCTTCACCAAGGAGGAAAGCTCATTACGAACGGCTGGTGGCTGCTCCGCCTCATTAATGAAGTAGCGCCAAGGATTTTTTGAAGTATAATCCGGGTGCGACTCCTTCCACAGGCGCCCCACCGAATTTTCTACCATGTACCGCACGATCCATTCCGGAGTGAATAGCTGAGTCGCGGCGGGAATGCTTTCGGAACCGATTTTTTTGCCTTCTTTTAGGTCCTTGAACACTGCGTCTTTCTGATCCGCTATGTAATACTGATAGAGCCAGCCAATCACTTCGACTTCCTGGAAGTCGTCTTCTGAGACGTCGCGTACCAACCGACTAATGACGGAATCGGTATGCAGCAGGTGATTCGGCAACAGCAATTCCGTATAGTCATTAAGCTTCTCGAACAAAAATGGCATGGTGTTATTTAGCTGGTTGCACTGCTCAATGAGCAATTGGCGAAACACCTGGTCCCGTTGTCCGGCACGCATGGCGCTGTCTAACGTAGGGACGTCAATCGGCCACGGCAGGTCGGCATAATGTAAGAGAATGTCCGGGCCCACTTGACCGGGCGTACGACTTGATAGCACGCGGATATGAGTCGGTAGATAGTCATGAAGTTCCATATAGCGAATCGCCACAAACCGGTTAAACCAGGTATACGCCACTTCCTCCACGAGCGCAGCGAATCCGTGACGATACCAGGCCTGGCTCAACGACTCCACGGCGTCGCGCCACGCCATGGGATATTGCGTCGCTCCAATCGTCAAATAATCCCCATGGGTCGCGTAGGCAATGGGATGGCCTGCCGTCATACCTAATCGTTCGGCCTCGACGGCCACCTGCTCCATCAACTGCCGCCGAGCCGCCGTAGCAAATGTCTTTAACGCCGCCTTATTCATGATTTCAATCCTCCGTCGCATCGATCACAATGATGCCTTCTGACTGCAAAATTTCTAAACATTGGGCTTGAACTTCCTCGAGATATGCCACCAATTCACTGGGCGAGCTAATCCTCCTTGGCGTTCCGCGTGCCGTTCGTCGCAATACCTGTCCTAATGACACCAATCGCGGCCCATCAGGGCTGTCCCCTTCTATTGCCCGCATCGCACGATGTACATCCTCTAATCGCTGTCGCACCAACGAGAGAGTAGCCAGCACCAATGATAGGCTGGTTGCCTCCCGATAAGCTTTCAGGGTATCGGTAACCGCGCCGATTATCCCCTCGACGTTCTCAGGCACTGATGCATGCTCGCTTCGAATACGCGTGACCTCCGCAAGCACCCGATCAATCTCCTTGGCATGCCGCTCCTTTTCCTCTGACACAGCCTCATCTAACGCCTTGGCTAAATCACGACACAGTTTGGGCAAGGACGGAATGTCGTCGTACGGTTCGTCCTCTTGCAAGATGGTTTTAATACGCTGGTGTAGCGATTGCACCGTAGCATACTGCGTCGCCAAACCGATATCCTGTGCGATACCGGTAAGGACGGCCACCGCGTCGTCGAATCGCGCGCGTGGTGTCTTCAAATAGAACCCCGTCAGTTTCTCCATGCGGTCCAGCGCATCCGGCCACAGTGCCCGATTATCCATAAACGCCTGGACGAGGTCTTTCCCCCCGCGTCCGTGGGGTATGGCCGCCAAGTCCACTGTTAACCTTGCAATCGTGGACCCGCCGGGATAAGGGTACGTCGGGTTTTCGGCCTTTTGTACAGCCTTCACATCGCTCAGCGGGTTCAGTAGCCTCGCCTCCAGTTGATCGTGGATGGTCTTGGCTACGCCCTCATAGCTGTCTTCCAAATCCGCGGCATACCCAAAGTGTTCGCGTAGAATCTGCGCCACCCGTGTGCGCTCCGATGTAGGCATAGCCACAATGAGGTCGACGACAATTTTCGGCTGATCGACTACGCGGAGTAACCGATCCGCCAATTGCGGATTGTCAGCAGTGAGGGGCTCCATATTGTAACTGAGCCGAATTCGCTGCATCCCTAACAAGACCGCTACCAAGCCCGCAATGTCTCCATCTGCCCATCCGTACGGTGGACGACTAAACATCTCCCGCAATTTCTTCATACTCACGCGTGTGAAGAGTCCCTGCTGTTGTTCGAGATACCGAATCACGGAATCCAGCGCCAAGTCATTAAATCCAACCGTAGACGCAGGCTTTCCTAACTTGGCCCAGGAAGTAATTTGGGATGCCGCCTGTTTCGGATCCAGTGGTGCGGTAATGTAGTCCAACTGCGGATACGTGTTTTGAACCAGCTTATCCAAGACCTCACGGAATTGGGTGGCAAAGTCACCCGTCCCCCGAACGCTCTGCCCCATCACATAGAACGTCACGCGGTCCAAGGCTTTACGCAATGCTGTTTCAGCTTGGTCGGTAAAAGTTGGGGCTTCCAGCTGTTTTTGCTGTAAAATCCGTAGGCGATTGGCGTCCTTGGTCGTGGCGAGGGCATTGCGGGTATAGCGTTCAATTTGCTTGGCCCGTGTTAGGCTCTCCACGTAGTCGCTTGGCGGAATGAGTCCATAGAGTGTACCGGGATTTTCCGTGGCGAGAAACTTCAAGCGCTGTTCGGTACTCGGGGTATTCATAAAGAAGTGAACCGTCAAGTCTCCGCCAGATGCACCATAGGTGCGGCCTTCAAACCGCCGCGCATAGGGAAAGTCTCGGTTACCCCGCCGATACTTATCTTGACCATCAAGAATCTTATGGAACAAGAGCGCTCCCAGTTGTTGCTCCAACTCCCCTGCCTCTAAGTGGGTATGCAGAATTTCCCGGTTGACCTCTTGCTCCTCATCGCTAAGAAACGTGTACGTCAAATCCGCATTTTGCTGGATCAATTGTTCGCGGGTCAACCGGCTCAACGATTCCTGAACCTCGCGGGCCAACCCAGCCTTGACGGCATCGACCCGATCGATGAGCAAGGTGGTCACGTTGTCGACCGTGCCGGGCATTCCCGGGATATGTTTAATTAAGTAGAGCACCTTCAACACGGAAACGTCACGGGACGTGAGTGTCTCATGTTGTAAAGCCGCGCGACGAATCGTATTTTTAATTGAGGAATCCAAAAAACTCTCAATGGTTTCATAAAAGGCGGACATCGGCACCAGTCGCCCCATTGACTCGTCGCCGAGAGCATCGACCGCCTCTTGAAACGCATTCAACAATGAGCGTTCTCCATGGGCGAGATGCTTACCGGCCTCGCCTTGAACCCGCACTTTTTCAAATACATCTTGCAGAAGGTCGAACTGATACGGCACACAGGGATAGCTGGCGACAAATTCCTCTTGGGTGCGATAGCCCGAACGATAGCCGGGGGTATCCGTGCCAAACGTGAGTACGTTCCTTAAGGACTGCTCCACCTGATCATATTGGCTGGCCAGACTCTGCTTAGCCCATTCCTCTTTGGCCAGCAACCGCTCTTTAATGACCTCATCCGTGTTGATACTAGAAAGGTTAATGCGGGTCGCAAAGCGTCCTTGAATTTTCGAAAAATCTTCGGCCTTCACATTGGTCACCGTATCAATTTGCTCTTGGGACGTCACCATCACCCACACTTGTCCACGACTCGCGGTCCCGATATCCTCCACGACGGTTTGCAAATTCAGCATGAGTCGCGAATCTCCGGCAATGTACTGGCCCACCTCATCGATGAGAAACACCAGACGAAAGCTCGGGCCTTGTTGTCGGCAATATTCGGCTACAAGACCCGCAAAACGCTCGGAGGACATTTCAAAACCATTTTGAGTGGAGCGCAGCAAGAAGTCGGCATCATCACGCCCCATACCGATCGACTCCGCCGCCATCAGAAAAGGCGCGCGATTCATTGGCAGAAACTCACGAGTGTCTTGCCACGACTTTCCTTTAATGCGTTCAAAAGCCTGACAGAAAGCCTCATACTGACCCGCTTTGGCCAGTTGGCGTTCAATTTCCGCAATCCAAAGCTCTGACGAATATCCCAAATGTCGGTTGAACACTTTCAACAACACGTCAACAATCGCTTGGCCGCGGTTGCCGCCGGTATTGCTCTCAGAGTCGATATTGAAGAGCAGGGGAACCGTGATCGATTTGCCAACGTCGTCTAGTAGCGACGATAAGGACTCTCCGACACTCTTTTCGCGAAGGTAATCAACCGCCGTTCGCCCTCGCACCGCGCGATTAGCTAGAACATAGGATAAAATCTTGAGAAAATGCGACTTCCCTGAACCAAAGAACCCCGACACCCAAACGCCCATTTTGTTCGTGGGGCTATTTAGGCTCCTGACATAATTTTTCAGGACCAGTTCAAGCGCTTCTGCGGTTTCGGCTGTGACCACGTACTCCGTCAGTTCCTCATACACCGAGTCGTCATCCACTTGTCCCGCTTGTACCACGCCATTAATATTCCGATGAATATCCTTTTGGAAAAGGCTCCGGATGGTATCCGACACGCTCTCTTACTCCTTCCCCACCACAGGTTCCACGCGCAGGGCGCGATAGTAGTTGTCATCGGTCTTTAAGCCAAACAAACTCATTTGCGTCCCGGTATAGCGCCCCGGGAAAAATAGGACGACCGGGGTTTCCGTAAACCGCGCGTGCAATCGATTTAAGAGGCTATGCGAACGAATCAGGGGGTACGCCGTCCCCACGCCGTGTAATAGCACCACTTGGGAAGTATGGGACCTTTGTTGAATAACCTCCGCGAGTTTTTCAGTTTCCAGCACTGGACGCATAGCCTCTAGAAGCGCCGCGCTGCCTTCGGCGTGCTCCATCTCCCACAAGGTCTCGAGGCCGACCTCATCAGCAAAGATGTCCAATATGGCAGCGTAGAGATTAATCGCGGCAATCCTTACGGGGGAATGTGTCGTGAGATATTGGATAAAAGACCGGACCCGGAATTCTTCAGCCGGCTCGTAATCCATGATATAAAAGGCCAATTCGTTGCCCAAGCCCCGACGCTCCAGAAACTCTGGGGTCTGAATCAATTGAGCCAAATATTCTAGCCGTTCCGTTAGGTTATGCATTATCCGCCTCTCATGCATTCAACGTGATTGTTAAAAAATCTTGATACCGATTCGTCTGGGTAACGTGGGCCTTAAGACCGGGACTCAGAGGAATTGGCGCGATTTCCCACCGACCCGTTTCCACCCGTCGCAGCAATTGGCACTCGCCTAAAAACGCCGTTAACACTTGGTATACATTCTGAATCGTTTTGGGCGACCAACGAGCAACCACGTCGCTTTGCTCGGCCTTTCGCGCGATAAATGCCAGAAATTCGGCCCTCGATAAGGTAGGCCTTAATTCCTTCCACCGGTGATGCACCTCTTCGACAACAAATTCATAGGCGATTCGATAGCTCCCAGTAAATGCATACAGCAACAACGCATTTTGGTCCGATAGACCGCCCTCCAAATACGCCTGCCGAAGGGGTTCGCCTAAGACCTCGACCCGCCGTCGTATCTGTTGCAAGTACGTCGTCGTTGTGCGCAAACGCCGAGTCTGGAACAGATTGTTGTCAATTACTTCGCGACGAACCGCTTGCCAATCCAAGGTCTCCTGCATCAATGACAGGGCCACCCGCATTTCATGGCGCAAAGTTCGTTCAGACGTCAAACTCCCGGAGTAGTGCATCGACCCCTTCACAAAGCCCTCCATTATACTTGTTTCTTCGTGAGAACAATATCGAAGTCCTTCTTAATTCGACACAACCAAATTCTAACAGTCCATGACTCCCTTGTCGTGGACAAAGCATCCTAATTTCTGATATTAGTCCGGCGCCGGAAATTACCCTAAAAGACCTTATCGAAACCCCTCGACTTCCTTGTTGCAATGCCTCGAGCTTATTTCAACTTTAAGTACCGGCGAATCTCGTCGCGGACGTATGCATCGTCTCCACCCGGCAATAACGGTAAAGCTCCAACCCCTACGGATTCAATACTTTGGTAAAACCGATGTTGCCGCCAACTTGAGATAAATCCACGCGGCAGCGGAAATAATACGATGGCTCGGTTAACCAGGCGTTCATAAGGCGGATGAATCCTCACAATCGCATCGTGATATTGATGCATACCGTTAATGGTGTCGACGGGCGGAATGGGATCCCCGTGTCCATAATGAGCAATATAATCGTGATTTATCTCGAACCGATACTTGGCATCAAATATAAGCATTGGTCCAAGACCCGTCAGTTCTACCACGTGGTCGGGTTTCTGGGCGATTGTGGGGAGACCGGAAAACTGCCGTTCATATCGAATGAACACGGTTTCACCGTTGGGGAGTTGAACCTGAGCCGAGTTTTTAGAACCGGATGACAGCACGATATCCATCGGATCCGCCGAAACCACCGGATAAACTTTAAGAGTCCCCCTCGACTCCTCCACAACCATACGCACGATCGTGAGATAACACCAATATTCATAGAGAAGATGAAGATCCTTAATGCCGACGAAGAACCTGTCGCCGTTGGGAAATAATCCACTCTGAAGCAATCGGTGCCACGCAATGACTTGACGGAGCGCTGGATGCGATTGACCTAACGGAGAAGAGGGCACACGTGGCGATCCCGTTACGCGTTCCATGCCCACTTCAGTCGATAACCTCCGTGCCAAGATGGACACGTCATGCATAATAAGATTAAGGCGCACATTATCCTTCAACTCTGGAGCTCTTGCCATCACCCGATCTAACCTTCGGTGGATATCATACAGCAATTGAAGAATGTAGAGGCGTTCGACAATCAGTGGGTTCCAAACCCGGACCAACGAACTAATGCGACTATCACCCGTACGCGAATACGCACCTATATCGCGATGCTTTGGGGCTTTTAGGAGATCGAGATACGTGCGCCGTTCTTCAATGGTTAGACGCATTGGCAAGGTCTTCCACGCCTGTGTCGCGTCTCGTGCCAGGCGCTCCCAAATCACTTCGAGTACAGAAAGCCAATAGCTCCACAAATCTGTAGGACCGTCCGGCGCGGAGACCATCCCTTCTAAGCCGTCACTCACCAACTTGGCGGTAAGACCTCGCACCTGATTTTCCAAGTCGCGAATCATCTCGCGATAGTCGCTTTCATAATCCATTTTCCGTGACTGAATATGGATGCGCACCCCGTCTTGCCCCATCCGAAACTCCGTCCACCCTACTTGGCGAAATTGCACAGTAGTCGTGGCCATGTAAAGAGCTCCATGATGAACCCATGTGAGGTCTAACGGGCGATAATTTTGCGTGACTTCCATTGGCTCCAGCGCGCTGACTTGGAGGGTATACGGGACGTCGTCAAAGAATCCCATATTAACCGTTGGTCGTTCGACTGTGGCGCCACCGATTGCAAATTCCTGTTGCCTGCCGACATCGTCGGCTGTGACGCCATACCGAGGAACGGACAAGGGACCGAGCAAGGCCAACACGGCCCCGGGTGTGGCGATCCGCAACAACTCACCAGAACGAGGCATAGCCGTCCTCGGTATAACTGGTCAGCAATTGCTCAATTTTTTCTACAGTCTTCGGAAACCGCCCCCAATTGCGGAATTCGCTCACGACACGTAGACGATCCACCCCCGAAACACTATCCGACGCATTTCCCCGCAGGCTAGACAATACGCGTATAAGGGCATCCATGTTCCGACTGGCGGTTGTTCCATGAAACTTAGGCAAAATCCGTTGAACAATTTGCCTATCTAACAACGCCTCCAACTGCTTATCATCATCCCGACCCAGATCGGACGCGAACGGCAATCCCAGCATGATATAGCGGTGCATTTCATGTGCGACGCGATGAGTAAACTGGCCTCGCGAACGGTGAAGCGCGGGCCAAATTCCACGGATCATCTCGGAAGCCTTAGGGATCATGAGGTTATTCCCTTCCTGCCAAGACCATTGGGCGTTAGCCGTGGCCAGAGATGTCCAGTCCAACGACTCTTCCATGACCAATGCATCGACACTTACCACATCGAATTCCATGACATTAGCCCGATCCAATACTCTCGGGGTAATGGACTGGACTGAGTCATCAAAGTTCATCGTCGCAATTACGCGAAGACTAGCCGGCAAACGCAGTTCCTCATGTTGTTCTTCCAATAATCGCTGTAAAGAGGGAATCGGGCCCCAAAGGGATCCCTCCGCGCCACCATCCATAGCGCTGATAAAGTCGGAAAAATAGTGCTCTACTTTAGCGACGTTAAACTCATCAAGGCATAATAAGGCATGGGATTCCTTTTCCCTTAAAAGACCATCAAGTGCTCCAGCGACACGCTGATGCGACAAAGGGTTAATGAAGCCCAAGAGATCGGTAGGGTCTGCCCAGGCCGGGCTTACAGCCACCATGTAGTGAGTCCACCCGAATAGCGCTGCAATAATCCGGGTCAATGTTGTTTTCCCCGTACCAGATGGTCCGGAGAAAATCACGAAAGGCCGTGTCTCAAGCGCCAGCAACACATTTAATAAGTCATCGGCAGAAATGCGATAACCCATTCGGGTGATTTGCTGGTGAGCATTGCGTAGGTCAAATGACTCATGCCGATATGAGCCGATCGACTCCATAGCCACTGATGATGTAGAAAACCGTTCACTCGGTCGATCCAAAGGTACTTCTAACGGCCACGGAAATTGCGGATGTCCCGTCAGGATTTGAAACGCTTCTTCACTAAACCCCCAAAGATACCCCTGCTTCACCTGTCCCGTCCGGTCAAACGGGCCATCGGGAATGTCCATGCGTCTGAACCCTTCGGGGAACATCTCTCGCCCATAGGGTTCTCGGAGCTCGTAATAATGAACGGTGGCAGCCCAGCCCTTGTCCTCCCATGCTTTATGAGAACTAGCGTGGGGGTTGTCTCTTTGTTCCGCCGCTCCCTCGGCAATGCTTATCGCACGAACCGCTCCGTTGCTATAGTG
>JAJZZP010000040.1 GCA_021797515.1 Bacillota bacterium
AACGCTGCGGACACACGGATAACGCGGACCACAATGCCGCCTGCGGCATCGCCAAACGCGGCATCCAGAAACTCCTCTCCGGAGATCCGCTCACGAAGGCCCACAAAGCCACACGGGGTTTTCCACGCAAAAACCGCGAGGACTTTCGGAAACTAGGGTCGGAACGGTCCGAAGTCACGCTTGGGGAGATCGGCGTCAGTCGTTTGAGGCCTACGGCCTCGACGCAGCGATCAATGAGCCAGGAAACCCCCGCCTCAACCCGTCAGGGTTAGGCAGCGGGAGAGTTCATATATCTACTCCACAGAGATCCGACTTCCTTCAATAACCGGGATTCGTTCCAGTATTTCTAACGAATTTGTGATTTTCATCAGCCAAGCTTCCTGTCTACATTCGGAGCACGACGTCTCTTGGTATACTGTTCGAATGCATAGCCCAACCTTAACAACAGGGGTTCGGAAAATCTGCGGCCCGTCAGCGTGACTCCCACCGGTTGTTCACGTTCGCCATAGCCAGCAGGCACCGTCAACGAAGGATATCCGGCGCGGGCCGCAATGTCTGCACCATCACTACCACAAAACAAGATCGCATCCAAGTGATCGTGTTCAAAGGCATGGTCCAATCCTTCAGTACGCGCCCACTTAATGTCCTGCGCTCGGCTTAACCAGTATCGTGGTTCCGTCAGACTGCCTCTTGTCGCTTCCGCCGCTAACAAAATGGCTTGGCCATACTTCAAAGCACGATCCGCATGACGGTGATTAAATTGAATAATGTCGGCCAAAGAATGAACCGGACTCTCTTGCCCCAGTTGGTTCAAGTAGGCATCGATCCCCACCTTAAATTCAAACAACAGCACGTCGTACGAGAACTGCTCCGGATAAGGTAAAGACACCTCCTCGAACACCTCGGCGTCTAGGTCTTTGAAAGCCTGCACCGCCTGCATCATGATCTCACGTTCGAATTTCCCCCAGTTATCGCTATAGCCACCGCCAGCCATTCCCAGCCGAATCCCGGCCAGAGACCCTAACACTAGATATCGGGTAAAATTATGGCCTTCTGCAAACGGCGAAGTGAAAGTGATTGGATCGTGAGAGTCCGGTCCCGCCATCACGGTTAACAGCAATGCAGCGTCCCTGACTGTGGTTGTCATCGGCCCTGCGGTGTCTTGGCTGTGTGCGATGGGGATAATGCCAACCCGGCTGATCAGGCCCAGACTGGGCTTTAGCCCAACAACCGAGTTCCGGTTGGCAGGACTTAAAATCGAACCGGAAGTTTCCGTACCCACCGCGAGCGGAACCAACCCTGCAGCAACAGCCACACCGGACCCCGCACTGGAACCGCCGGGATCCAGGTGGGCTCCATAGGGATTTTTTACCTGCCCACCGCGGGCACTATATCCATTGGGCATATGATCCGACATAAAGTTGGCTAATTCCGTCAGATTTGTCTTCCCAAGCACCACGGCGCCAGCCTGGCGCAACCGGGTCACTAGATGTGCGTCAAAAGGTGTTCGCGATTTAGCTAGTGCTAATGTCCCGGCTGTGGTGTGCATCTTGTCGGCGGTAGCGATGTTGTCTTTGATCATGACGGGTAAGCCATGAAGCAACCCATAAGAATGCCCCGTCTCCCTCACGCAATCGCTTACCTCCGCCAGCGCCAGAGCTTCTGGGTTGATTTCGGCAACCGCATTTAACTGAGCACCTGATTGGTCCAGCCCAACAATTCGATTAATATATTGCCACGTCATGTTGACCGACGTTATCTGTCTTTCTTGCAACAACTGCATCAATTGCGTCGCGTCGTATGCTTGCACTGATTCCAACATAGGCTTCGGCCTCCCCCCTTTTTCGATAATACCGTACCAATGGTCGTTGTGACTTCCCTCTGCAACTAAATTGTTTCTACCCGGCATTTTGGGTTATACTTCCTAGCAGTATACTAAACAGCCAAGTGTTGACCAGGTGTGTTAGTAGGGAGGGTACATAGTGATGGCAGACCATAAAGTGATCATTTTGGGCACTGGGCCAGCAGGATTAACGGCAGCCATTTATGCTGCTCGGGCCAATTTGAAACCTTTTGTCGTCGAAGGCAATGAGCCCGGCGGACAACTCACCTTGACCAGTGAAGTGGAAAATTTCCCCGGATTCGCTGATCCCATTCTAGGACCGGACTTAATGGAAAACATGCGGAAACAGGCAGAACGATTTGGCGCTATTTTCCAAGACGGTTGGGCTACCTCGGTGGATTTTTCTGCACGACCTTTTAAAATTACGGTCAACGAGGACGAAACCCTTACCGCGGACGCAGTAATCATTTCAACAGGTGCATCGGCTAAATTGTTGGGTATCCCCGGTGAAACCGAAATGATAGGGCACGGGGTTTCTACCTGTGCTACATGTGACGGATTTTTCTTTACCAACAAACGTATTATCGTAGTTGGTGGAGGCGACTCCGCTATGGAAGAGGCATCGTTTTTAACCAAATTCGCATCGATGGTTACGATTGTGCATCGCCGAGACACCTTAAGAGCATCAAAAGTAATGCAGGACCGCGCACGGAATAACCCTAAAATCCAGTGGGTTATGAACGCAACCCCGATTGCCGTAAAATCTGCCAACCATCAAGTTCAGGGTTTGGAAGTTCGGGATAATGTAACTGGCGAGACACGCTTAATCGAGGCAGAAGGCATATTTGTCTCCATCGGCCACCAGCCCAATACCAGCTTTCTTAATGGCCAAGTGGCTGTCGACAAAGTGGGATACATTATTACCAACCATAAGAGTGGAGCGACCAACGTTGAAGGTGTGTTTTGCTGTGGTGACGTGATGGATTCTCGATATCGCCAGGCTGTCACAGCCGCGGGCAGCGGTTGTCGGGCTGCAATGGATGTAGAAAAATACCTGGAAGGCGCTTTTGTACACGATTGGTCAATGTCTATAACCTAAATAGCGGCAACCCATTTTCATCTTGACCCAAAATTGCTATTATCGATGCGATGTGGACCCCCTTGGAATGGGTCGCACCAGGAGAGGAGCCAATCAATGGCGCATGTAATCACCGGTCTTTGCATGGACACCAAAGACCAAAGCTGCGTAGAAGTTTGTCCGGTCGATTGCATTCATCCGGCCAAAACCCTTGATGGGGAAGCTGCATTTGAAGCTTCACCCCAACTTTATATTGATCCTGAGGTATGTATAGACTGTGGGGCTTGCGCCCCAGAGTGCCCGGTGGGAGCCATCTTTATGGAAGAGGATCTGGCCCCCGAAGATCGCAAATATATTGAAATTAATCGGGAGTTCTTTCAGCGATAGCCACGCATTGGAGCCCTACCGCCACACGGTAGGGCTGGTTTTTGCCGTAGTACAAAGGCTCCCCTCAATTTTCGCTGCGTGATAGCGGATAGAGAGGCCAGCTCGCTAATCGACGCGACAGTAAGAGAGAACTTAACACGGCAGCACTGGTAAAACATAGGACAACCGCTGGAAACCATGTCCCCGGGCGCAGCAACAAAGGGTACATAGATAAAGCAATCCCTGGCGGGTGATATATGCCTATGCGCACCAACAACCAAAAAGTCAACAACGCCACTCCTGCTGCCCATAGCGGCCCATGGGCCCAAAAGCCGACTAAAGTTCCTAACCCCGCACCAAGTGTACTCCCCAAAATAACCGGTAACGGTTGCGCTACGGGTTGCTTAGGCAGCATTAACAAAATGCTCAGCGTTGCGGCAAAAGGAGGGACTAAAAACTCTGTCATATGCCACGGTTCATGGTCCAACCAGGCTAACCCACCCAACAGGACCATAACCCATAGCAGCGGGAGTACCCTAATGCGTGACGGAAACGTTTCCCGACGCCAAAATTGTCCTAATTTAGCCATTATGCGCCCCGCTCCTCATATGGATATACCCATGGTACAACAGCGACCACCATTTAGGAGTGCAGACAGGTCCCCGCATTTTAGGTGTGTTAATGGAGTACGCCAATCGAGGTATTTTCCCTTAATGCTGTCTGAGACTTTTAACGTTAGTGCTATGCGGCAACCCTTTCAATTCGGGATGAAGTAGTGTCCGGATTCTCGCTAAGGCAATGCCCACTTCGCCAAACCCAGTAGCAATCAACTTTACTTTGCCATCATAGTGAGCCACATCTCCCACCGCAAATATTCCCTGTCGATTGGTACCCATAGTGGACGGCGATACCACAACCCCAGATCCTTTGAGATCCAATCCCCACGTTTTGGCTGGCCCTAAATTGGGTTGAAACCCTAGACCCCCAATGACTGCATCGATGGGAAGGATTTCCTCGCTGTCCGCATCGGTCTGCGCTAATCGCATCGCTTCGATAGTGTGGGCACCAATGACTTCGGTAACCTCGGCAAAGGTGTGAACTGTAATGGTGTCGGATTCGAGTACTTGACGCAAGCTGTCTTCTTGTGCACGAAACTCGTCACGACGATGAATCAAATGCACATGCTGCGCATAGTTCGATACTGCTAAAGCCCAGTCCACTGCAGTGTCACCACCGCCCACAACCGCGACTCGGTGGCCCGCAAAATGGGTTAACGACGGGACGAAATAATAGACGCCATCGTCTTCAAAACGGTCTGCACCCATTGCCGGCAGTTTTCGTGGCACAAATGACCCCAAGCCAATGGCAATAAGAACACTTCGCGATCGATGCGCTCCCTTGGTAGTCGTTAACACGAACTCGTATTCTGAACCCTGACTCCGTTCTTCTATCGATAGCACGGATTCCGAAAGACACACCATAGGTTTGAACCGCATCATTTGCGACACTAGAGCGTTGGCCAAATCTTTTGCCAAAATGGACGGAAATCCGGCAACGTCGTAAATCGGTTTCTCCGGATAAAGTGCATAAAGTTGTCCCCCTAACTCCGGCAAACTTTCAAGGATTTTAACCTTCATCCCGTGTAAGCCGGCCATAGTGGCACTAAAGAGGCCAACGGGTCCGCCGCCGATTACTGTTATATCGTATAAATCCATCGGCCTCTTCCTTTCCTTAAGATTCTTGGGACAAATCCCCCATATGAACTGCCCCAGTGCTTACTTTAGTTCCTTATCATATTAGAGTACAGAATTTCTAACAAACCGGGGATAGCCTCACAGGACACAAGCCACATATCGCTAAACTGAAAATTATACAAGCGAAGTACACTTGCATGCACGACTCGCATTCTTATGGGCAACACTAATTACGGCCAATCATGCTGGCCTATTAATCAGGGGACATCCTCATAGACCCACTGGATGTTAGAGGACTCTACTTATCGTATATTGAGTTGTCGAGCAACGCAATACCGTGACCTACATCCCACTGATATAGGTCCCGAATCTGTCTTGCTATTGGATCAACGTCACCGTACTCATTCCCTCCTGAGTGCCCCGATTTTCCCAGACTTTCCTCCACGCAGGGACTTTTCCCTGACTTAACCCGTTTATGTATGTACCGCAAACCCCACTGAGTTGACTCCAGCCAACCGAACGCGGTTATGTTAGCGGCCGTGTCTGTGCCCTCCCACTTTCAGGATTCCCATGAATGGTCAAACAACAAAGGAATTTTGTATTCGACATTGGCCTAATCCTTTAACCCTTGGACCGCCGTAACAATTCCGGCTAAGCTCTGGAGTTCTGCAGGTAGGACAATTTTGGTTGACGGTGATTGTCCGATTGCAGCTAAAGTTTCCAACGACTTTAACTGCAACACCGCACGAATTTTATCGTCATTCCATCCATGGCCCCCATCTTCGGCCAAATTTAAGACAGCTTGGTTGACCAATCGCACCGCCTCGGCCTGCGCTGTAGCCATCTTTTCAATGGCGAGGGCTTCTCCTTCGGCCTGTAGGACACGCGCTTGGCGCGCTGCTTCGGCTTTTAACACAATGGCTTGTTGCTCTCCCTGAGCTTGAGCAATCGCAGCTTGTTTAGCGCCCTCCGCTCCCAAAATAGCCGACTCTTTCGCACCCTGGGCTTGCTCAATTGCTGCTAACTTGTTGGCATCGGCTTTCTTCTGAGCTTCCATCGCTTGTTGCATTTCCTTAGGCAAATCCACTTGTCGAATCGAGGCTTGCACAATGCGAATGCCCCAGTTCCCCGTAGACTCATCCAAATCAATACGCAGTTTGGCATTAATTTGTTCGCGATGAATCATAACATCCGCAAGTTTCCGTTGTCCCACTTCAGAACGTAGCGTGGCGGACACAATATTTTTAATAGCTAACTCCGGATTTTGGATCTCGAATGTAAAGTTTTTGGCATCTACCACTTGGTAGATGAAATAGGCATCAATTACCGGGCTAACATTATCAGCCGTGATTACCGGTTCTGGATCCAAATTTATAGTCACAGATTTCGTACTTACCAGTTGTAACGTATCAATAATCGGCACTTTCATTACCAAGCCCGGTGTCGCTTCCCTGCGAAACTTTCCTAGTCGCTGCACTAATCCCAGCGACCCCTGGGGCACCACGCGAAAAATTCCTCTTAAAATTCCCACTACTACCACCACAGCCACAATCGTCTCTACAACCTGGGCCACCATTCCCGTCATCCCTTCCTCTAATCATCACTCCAATTGGGGCAATGCCAACAAAATGGGACCAATCCTGCCGCTAATCCACACCATGGTGTCAGGCAAGAGATCCTCGAAAGCTTCTGTTTCGCATGACCAAAGCTCACCGCCTACCTTAACGATGCCACGACCGGACCTTTCCGCCGGAACACGTTCCACAACAATGCCAACCCGCCCTATCAGTTGATCGGTGGCCGACCGATATCTAGGCACAAAACACCCTCCTTACTCGCATCATACTCCCGCCTGGTCAAAACAACCAGTAATAGGCTTTACCAATAGACTTAGGATTTTCCACCGCGCTTCTTATCCAAAGATTTTTCAACACCGAGGTACAGCTTTCGGCGTTGTTGTCGCAAGATGCAAAGTCATACTGCGTGATTGACCTCCATGTTCATTGGGCTAAGCCTACGACTAAAGGGGAGTCATGGCCTTGGCCCTGCGCGGAGCATAGGGGAAAGAACTGACGCGTCAACTCCATCAAAATAGGCGCAATAGTAGCAAGCTCCCGTCGCGTGATGGCTACGAGAAACCAACGCCCACAAGCCGGCGGGAGGCCAGCGTCAACGCGAGCGGAGGGCAGCCGGAACATTCTGGGGCCCGGTGAGCCACCCGGAATGATCCCAATCCTGTGGTCGTGCATCCGCCGACCCGCTGCGAGCACGGTGGGGAGGATCTCCAACACCGCCCGGCCACCGTATCGATCCGGCATCACGTCTATGACTGCGGTATACGATTGGCTCATGCTCACCCTCCTTATTTTTGACCGTTCTTACCCTATCAAAAGGAGGCCGCGCGTATCACGTTTCATTAGGGGGTGGAAAAGCGACGACGGGAACTTTTCTGGATGCCGGCCCCTAGTCGGTCCAATATGGACCGACTCTGAAAGCCTTTTTCCGCTATGGCGCCACGTACCCACTGCTCCCATCGGATCGGTTGTGCGCGCGGGTGTTTGATTTAACCGGCCACCCCGGTGAGCGAGGGGACCCTTTACCCTACGCAGCAGACTTTGTATGCCCAGTTAACGGCATTCGAAAACGCCTGAAGGACGCTGTCTTCACTTCGCCGGTCGTCCCTTTCGACGAATCCGAGCTACGCCTGACGACACGGCACTGGCTCCATAGCGTCGGCACCCATGCGCTCACCGACTATACTGCCGCAAACGCGGAGTATTGGCCATCGTGGCGGCCGGCATTCTTCCCACATTTAAAGGAACCGTCGTGCATGATGGGTGGTCAGCGTACTGGCCGACACCGAATGACGCCATGGACTGTGCGCCCCACCATGAGCGCGAACTCGTGGCAAGCAGTCGACACGTTCGCCGCGTGGGTGGAACCGATGCGTGCACCGCCACGAATATCATTCACCCGCTGTCCGCCGGTGTGGATAACCATCCCCACAGGATGCTCCCAACGAGCCAGCCCCCCACGGTCGGCATCTGAAAGAGACGTCGGGTGGTTTCGCACCGCCTGCCAGAACCGCCACCAACGGTCCATGGCCGATTCGTCGCGTCCAGGAAATGCCGCCAGGGCCCGCGTTCCGGGATGCGGGGCGGTGCAGTCCATCGCATCCTGGACAATGTGGGGCAACGCCACTCCGTGCTTATCTCGCCAATAGACTCCCATATTTTTTGGCGCCAGTCACTCGTATGGCACTGAATACAGCGTAAAAAATCTCGAAAAAGATCCCCTCATCTTAGTTGAAGTCATGACAAAAAACTTTCGCGAAAACAAGAGGTACGTAACGTGGGCAAAGTTTCAGACCCCAAGCAACGCTTTCTCCTTAAGCGTCCTCAGATGTTCATCTCCTATCAGGACTTGCAGCACTACGCGATTCTATGAATCCATGGCTGAAGAGCTCAGTGCGGGAAATCCCCGCGTTGGGTTCCGTGGGGATTGGGTTACCTTAACTGGGTAGCCCTTCTACCCAGCGACGGCCCCGCAAGGAGCCTCCTTCCCTACCAAATTCACACCGTCCGGGCCGATCCTTTGCTCCAATATGACCCAAGCCTGCGTGCCACGGGACTAAATCTTTAACGTCCCCGCACATATCGATGATTTGCTTTTTAAAGCTTTTCACCGAGGCAGTTACCGGACCGGGTTACTCTCCGTCAATAGTTCCTCGCTATTGCCGTTGCCGTTCCAAAAAATTCGTAATCGCACGATAGGCCCGAATCTCGTTGTCTTTTTTAGCAAATCCATGGCCCTCGTCTTCGAGTACCAGATATTCTACCGTTCTTCCCCGGTCGCGCAGCGCTGACACCATTTGGTCAGACTCCGTTTTGACAACCCGCGGATCATTGGCACCTTGCACAACCAGCATCGGACGAGTCATATGTTCCACATATGTAATCGGAGAATCCTCAATAAACCGTTGGGCATCTGTTTCAGGATCTCCCAGAAACCGATTCATGATAGGCTTCCAGGTTTCGGGAACGGAAGCTGCAAAGGTGCGTAAGTCCGACGGTCCAAAAATATCCACCACCGCACGGAACCACTCGGGATGTCTACCATGCAGCAAAAGTGCCATATATCCACCATAACTCCCTCCCACAACGAACACTTTCCCAGCATCAATCCAGCCCTTGGCGGCCAGCCAGTCGAGCCCGGTTAATATGTCTTTTCGGGGCCCCCCACCCCAATCCCCTTCAACCATTTGGGTAAAACGCTGACCGTAGCCAGTGCTGCCTCGAAAATTAGGGGAAAAAATTTGATATCCCAGTTGGGCCAAATATTGAAACAGGGGGCGAAACTGGCGACGTTCGATTGCTTGAGGTCCTCCATGCGGCCATAAAATGGTGTACCCGTTGCGATGGGTTGGAGAAAACCACAATGATTCGATTTCCAATCCATCGAAAGATGGATAACGAATCACTTCAGCATGCGTAGCATCTGAAAGACTAATGCCCACAGAGCGATTCTCAGTTAGTGCCTGCCATTTCCCGGCAACCAGACGGAACAAATTCGTAGGAGCGGTTTCCGACTGCCCTGCTAAATACCACGTGCCACTTTTGGTCACCGTCTGTTGCGTAACCACAGTGACTGGCAGGGTGACTTCTTCAGGCTTTGGGTCCTCGATTGACACCCGATAAGCACGCTGGTCCACGCCACAATCCGTAAGACACAAGATCTGCTTACGAGTGCGGTCGTATTGCAAATCAACGATGTCCTCTCCAGGAATCTCTAGGACTTTATCCAGTACCCTATGTTCACTACGATACCGGGCTAAATAATTATGTTCAGCCTCGTAATTGGTCGCCAGCCATACCTCGGTTTCACTCACAAATACCGCGCTGGACACCACATGGGCTTCCATCGGATGAGGAACCATAGAAACCAAACCCCGGGAGTTGCCAAACCATGCCGTCATATGAGTGTTGGCATACGATTTCAAGGCAACCCACGCCGTTTCCCTAGGAGACACTTGAATGATGATTGTCGGCACTTCAGTGCCTTCCAGCAACAAGGTATCGGTGTCCTGAGACAAGTCCCGAATGTAATTGTTATAAAACTGAGGATTTTCATGATTTGACGCATAATACAATCTATTGCCATCCTCACTAAGATGGAGTACATGATGACGAAATCCCGGGTGCACAATCAACGGGACCAATTCGCCACCTTTCGGTGGCAACAAATATAGTTGGGTAGTTTCGTCTCCAGCATCGTCCGCCGCAACTACCAAGTACCGCCCTTCAGGGTCATAATCTACGGTGCGGAAAGTCTTCCCACCATGAGAAATCATCACCGGATAGTGCGATTCAAGACCTAACTCCCACACCTCATAACTCCCTGAAAGGTTGCTGATGATCGCGGCAAAGCCTAGTGACTCAGAAACCGAAAAACCCATCACCGATGCATAGCGATAGAACTCTTCAATATCCGGCGGTGGAAAATTCATCATAAGTTTTCAAATCCTCCTTATACAGCGTTAATTTTCTGAGCTAAATCTGTCCTGGACCACAACATTATGCAACAAGTTCTGACCACTATCTGGATCACTAAACCAGTGCATCCCGTTCTTCCGCAGCCGATATCGCAAACCACGAAAAACTGCGCCACAATTTAGACGGACGGTTTGTTTCTCGCCTACTCTAGACATTGGATGCTCGCCGTTCGCCAGCATAGTAAGTATATGGGACAACACACCTTTGGGCCACCACAGAGAATAACGTGTGACGATATCCTAACCATGCACTCATATACGGATGATGTGATGCCAACGTCTTCGCCATGGCCCGTTTAATTCTGGCCCCGGCACTCCCATCATTTTTCCGATAGGGCGGGTCGTTCCAGTGATCGCGGTCCTGCATCCAGTGCGGCGGGGCTTTAGGGACGTTCTCCTGGCGGACTTTCAGTTCGCCTCGCTGTCCTATCACCAGAATGCACACTAATGCCACACTGGGGCGAGTACGAAAACCGCCCGATAATTCAATGGATGCGTCACCGGGTTAAACCTGGACACTCACATCCCGGTCAATACCGCGACTTTGCGTTTTTGACAACCCCCCCACGGATTCCGTCCGACCCCCGCGGTAGGTCAACTCCTGGTGGACAGGACACTGATAGGCGTTGGTCGCGGTACCATGGACAAACTGCCCTTTTCCAAACAGTGGATGCCCTTTCACAGGGTGCCATTGATCGGATCCGGGCCCAATGTACGCATCGACCTCGTGTTTGGCGGCAGCGGTCACATTGTCCGCCGAGAAATACCCCGCATCAGCAGTGCCTTGAGCGAAGGTGCGTCCGGTCGTTGCCTCAACCGCCTCCGAAACCACGCGGGCCTAATGGCCCGCCGGAAGCCATTCATCCGGTCACGGAAGCAATAATAAGGATTGATCAGGACCCCATCCCATCCGAAATTTCATGGGCCACTTCCGGTAATTGTCGCGGCTTGCACCCGCTAACATCGCCACACGGAACACATAAGACAACGACTCGCCATGGGTTACCGAAACCCCCCTGCGGCGTCGGGGATTTTTAAAAATTCTTCTGAGAAATCCTTCGGCGTCTTGGGGCTGGGTGTGGCCGAGATTTAGATCTCATGGTCGCCCAATAGGCTAGGCTGTGGATAAAACTATTCCATGGCCCATCAATTTTTGGACAAGCTCCTAGGTATTGGCGACCTGACCACTTGGTTCCACTTTGACATCAGGAACAAACAAAAAGGCCACGAGGCCCACTAGCGAACCCACAAAGACCACACCAAACATCCCAGTAAATCCATGCCACCCTTCTGCTACCGTGAGCAAAATAGGCCCAGAAGCTAATCCTATCCCGCGAAACACCGCCATTAACGACAGGGCTTCTCCGGTTTGATCCTCGCGATATAGGGCCAAAGCCATTCGATTTAGCGGGGCACCCATGGTAAACGCTGTTCCGATGCCGAGAGCCACCATCGCCGCTAAGAAGCGCCATAGCACCAAGTGCGGCAAGGCTAACAGCAGCCCTCCCAAAGCCGCGGCTACCAATCCAGCCACCAGCACCTTGCGAGGACCAATACGATCCACCATAACACCGCCCGCACCAGAAAATACTGCTCCCGTAAATGCCGCGGGCAAGAGAGCGACGCCGGATATCAGCACACTGAAATGCAACGTATCTTGGGTTAGGGTAGGAACAAATATGGCAGCTGACATGTCGAGCCCTATTAGCGCAGCGCCAATCATCATGGCTATGCCTGGGGTGTTCGTTAACGGTTTGGAGTCTAAAAACGGTACGGCAGACGTCCGTTGCCGAAACCAAAATACTAGGAAGAATACCAGAGCTAACATCAAAAACACCCATCTGAGAGAGCTATGCACCATAATAAACAGCAAAATGCTGGCCAAAAACAGCGAAAACCCAAGACCCCCGACAATGTCTGGAACCGCCCGTTCAGCCAGCTGTGATCGAGGCACACGTCGAATCATCACTAAGACAATTAACGCTATCGGAACATTAACCAAAAACACCGAGGGCCATCCAAAGTATTGGCCCAATGCCCCTCCGGTGGTTGGACCTAAAATGCTCGCAATGCCAAAGATGGCACCAAACAATCCTAATGCCATGCCTCGCCGGTTTGCGGAAAACAGCTTCAGTCCTTCGGCCTGAGCATTGGGGTAAACCGCTCCAGCACCCGCTCCCTGAATGATGCGGGCTACGACGAACATCACAAAGTTCACGCTGAAAGCCGCCAATAGTGAAGCTAGCCCAAAGGCGACGATTCCCCAAAGGAACAAGGTGCGATGGCCAAATCGGTCGCCTGCTGCGCCTGCT
This sequence comes from Bacillota bacterium, assembly GCA_021797515.1. GTDB lineage: Bacteria > Bacillota > Sulfobacillia > Sulfobacillales > Sulfobacillaceae > Sulfobacillus_C. The sequence continues at coordinate 12,845 of JAJZZP010000040.1, forward strand.
AAAATGGTCGACGCAATATACGATACGGTGTACGCCGTAATCGTCCATGCCGTCCAGGTAAACGCAATGTGAAAACTTCGTGTAATCAACGGAAACACGGGACCTAATACATTGGTATCCAATGCGCCAATAAAGACTCCCACAAAATAAACGGTGAGAATCCGGTAGTTGGGTTTTGTCACAGAGATCCCCTTCCGGCGTTAGTGATGAACCGCAACAACCATGGCAAAAAATATAGCGGTCATATAAATCAATGAAAATTTGAAAGTTCGTTTGGCCCATGTCACGTCCGGAGCCGATTCCCTGGCCAGGTAAATATTGTAGCCGATAAAGGTTACTCCCAACAGAACCGCCACACACAAATACACCAAGGTGACCACATGCGTCCAGTACAGCAAAACCGAAGCCAGTAACAGCACTATACTATACATCAGGCTCTGCCTTTTGGTAACCTTCTCGCCCCGCACGACCGGCATCATCGGAATGCCCGCCCGTTTGTAGTCCTCTTGCTTATAAAGGGCCAAGGACCAGAAATGAGGAGGTGTCCACAGGAAAATGATCAAAAACATCAACCATGCCGCGATTCCCAGGTGACCGGTTACTGCAGCCCAACCGACTAGGGGCGGAAAAGCCCCGGCTGCTCCCCCAATGACAATATTTTGCGGAGTCCTGCGCTTGAGCCATATTGTATAGACAAATACATAAAACAGAAAACCTGACAAAGAGCATAATGCTGCCACCCAGTTGGTCAATAGCCCCAGTCCCACAAATGACAACAATTCCACAACAATTCCAAACGCTAGCGCATTAGCGGGCGCCATACGTCCTGCTGCCACCGGTCTCATTTTGGTCCGTCGCATTACCTTGTCTATGTCTCGGTCATACCACATGTTGACAGCATGGGCACCTCCCGTCGACAAGGCCAACCCGGTCAGGGTCACTAGGGTCACCCCCATACCCGGTAAACCGCCGTGAGCAACAACCATAGCGCAATATGCCGTAATCGCCAACAGCACAATGATCCGCGGCTTGGTCAGTGCGACATAATCGGCCACAACCGCCACCCAATTACGCTCCACCGTCATGAGTTCTGAATACATAGCCGCACCTCACATTTTGTCGCGCCAAAATTCCCTGTGTGACAAACATTTCACTGATCCACTTTACTGCAAATTTCATTGTTTTCAATGCCTAATAATTACTACTACTACTAGGATCTCGAGCACGACTGGACGATGTCTAGCTCCTTTGGACGATGTCTAGCTCCTTTGGCCATTTGGTACAGTTCCCGCTAAACCCGTGTTCAATGGAGATGGACACCCGTTGGTCGCCGAACGCGAGTCACCCGATAGCAGCTAGGAACACAGAATCGAACAAGTGTCCAAGGTTGGATGACTTAAACCTTCACTGTTTGTTACAAAATGGAAAAAAGGCCTCGTGCGAACACGACAATACGCCAAAATAGAACATCATCTGCACGACCTCGAGTGAATTTAGTCTCATGATTCTTTCCAACTCGGGACACACTGTTGCCATGAAGATTTTAAGTTTCCTGTTGACTGGCCTTGGCTTATGCCTATTAGCCTCTATTATGGCCGTTGGTACGCATCCCCATTGGTCCATGTGGTATTTAAGACCCGCCTGGTTTACCTGGGGTTCTACGGTAATTAGCGCTGTAACCCTTGTCACAATTTTGGTACAGCCCCAATCGTTGATGTTCTTGCTGTTTGGGGCGAGTTTGGTCGGAATGCCTGGGTGGCTGGCAGTGTGGGCAGGGCCAGCAAGTTTCTTTTTGAGTGCTGCACTGCTGCTTCTCATGGCCATGAATCAAGGAAAGCCACCAAGAGCCCCCTAACAAGAAAAAGGCGACCCCCTCCGAGATCGCCTTTGTTTTCACTTGCTTTGGGTTTTATTCGCCTTCGGTCAACGATATTGCGTTCTTGGACTCAATCTTAATCGGGATCGTCTTTTTAGCTAGCATCGGCACGCGGATAGTCAATAGCCCATCTTTGAGTTCCGCACCAATTTGGGACTCATCGGTGGCCTGGGGCAATTCCACTCGGTAGTGAAATCCGGGAGTCTTAATTTCCCGCCGCAAGTAATACCAGTTTCCCTCGTTCTCATTTTCATCAGCCCCACGCTGCCCTTTGATATCCAGCACCTTATCTTCCCATGTCATTTCCAGTTGACTGGCATCGTATCCCGGAACTGCAAGCACCACTTGAAATTCCTTGTCGTTTTTCCGAATGTTAATTTCCGGAACCGAAACCCCTACTCCCACAGGGTTAAACAACACATCTTGCAACATGCTCATCGATAAACCCTCCCCCAAAATTGTCTTTGCCTTTTCTTGACTTTAATATAACGTCATTAACACGTCGCGTCAAGAGGTTTTTTCATGAATCAAGAAAAAATTTTGTTGAGCTTAGAAGCTACCAATAGCTAGCTAGAAGTCGCCGCCAGAGCCGGGCAACCGCCTTGCGATCTTCTCAGAAGATGACAAACGGCGGAGAACCGGAGCCCCCCCACGGAGCACGGTGCCGATGCGGGCGTATTGCCATATCCCGGCCCTTGGGTGATACAGGACCCAGGCCTATGGGCTGAGAGGACTCCGCTTTGGCGAACGGCCTAAAAGAAAGGCCTACGCCAATCCCGGAGTGATATTTTTCCTACCGGGTCCTTGCTCACATCTTCTCCGTACTCCCGATTGGCCAAACCCTGGGCTGAAAAAATATTCATACGGATTATGAGCCAATCCTATGACAAAAAGAATTAACCAAAACAGTACCCCATTCCCCCGACTTGAGATTATGAGGGCATAGTAACGCACAGAGGGAATGCCACATACTACGCCGACTGAAGTGATCGCTCGAGCCAGACCCCAAGCATGGTGAAGTTGTGGTCAAAATGCCATCCCTGCATGGTTAAGCCGCCCAAGGGGCGAGAATCCATTGATTTAGTCCTGAAAGACATGGAAGCCGAGGTGACCGTGTGAGCCATCTGGCTACGACCACGGGTCTCGCATCGACTTAAGCCCTCGAGTATGTGGGCTTAGAACACCTAAGCAATCGACTCTGGTGGCCTTAAGAGTAGAGAAAACGCCCACAATTTGACGGATCCATCTCCTCATGCCACTGTACGGGCTACACACCGCCAAAAAGCAAACGAGCTTTCATCGCCGTCCGGAGAAATCCGCGGTGCTTTTTTCCGTAGGGGTTTGAGCAGACAGATTTAAAATATCGTCCCCGAAATCTTTCGAATGCTGCGGGGTGAACTTCTGATGGGAGAAGCGTAGAACAACACACCTCATGATTAATTCGGCATGGCTGGCTGCAATAAGCGCAATAACCACGATGAATAGCGAGAGGCGATAACCTCGGGAGTAAGACGTCCCTCGGTGCGATACCAGCGATGAATCCCATTGAGTGCTGACAATACCAGCAAACGCGCCAAATGGGGATCTTCAATCCAAAATACTGACTGTTGAACGCCTTGTTCGATTAGACGTGCCCATAAATTCTCATACGCTCGTCTTAATGCCAAAAATTCTTGACGTCCCTCATTGGTAAATGTTGCTTCTTCATCCAAGTAAATACGCGCTCCAGCAAGACTGTTGGTCACCACCCCCACATGAGCCTTGACGGCATCCGTTAATTTAGCCGCAATCGGTCGATCGCTGTCTACAATAGGTTGCACTGCACTCATAAACTGGTTTGCGGCTTGTTTTACGATCTCTCGCAACAGTGCTTCTTTATTGTCTATGTGTGCATATAGGCTCCCGGACAAAATTCCGGCCCGCTCCGCAATATCGCGCACTGTCGTGGCGTGGTACCCCTTTGTACTAAATAAGTATGCTGCTGCTTCGACAATTTCAGATTTTTTACTGGCTCGTGCCATACCTTATCGCTCCTTATGACAACCTAGCCTCGTGTCAAAGTAAGCCTTATCCCGGAACCATAACGCGTCCACTGGTGTGAATAGCGAAATCCCGTCCGCTACCAACTACTTACGCTGCTTGAGTCCCGTTAGAATATTCTTCACCCGTCATCTACCGACATCAAGCGTCTCGCCCGCAATGCCGCGCTAGCCGCCCTTTCGCCCGCATTATCGACAACTGTTAAGTGCCCCATTTTCCTCCCTGGACGGGGCTCAGATTTCCCGTAAAGATACAAGTGACTACCAGGAATAGCCAAGGCTTGAGAAAAGTCAGGCCCACCCGGACGCCCTAACCACAAATCGCCCAGCAGGTTCACCATGGCGGCCGGAAATAGCAGATTGGGATCAGCTAACGGCAACTCCACCACAGCCCGCACCATTTCTTCATACTGAGATACCCTGGTGGCTTCCATGGTGTAATGTCCTGAATTATGTGGTCGGGGCGCCAACTCATTGACCAACAATCGGCCGTCTCGGGTTACAAAAAATTCCACCGCTAATATGCCCACCAATTCCAGAGCAACGGCTAAAGCACCAGCATACTCCTTAGCTTTTTCCTCAAGGGCATTTCCTCCTTGAGCCGGAGCCACGGTAACATCTAGAATGCCGTCTACGTGCTGGTTTTCCACAAGTGGGAAATATTGTAATCCGCCATTAACATCCCGAGCAACAATAATCGAGGCTTCCCAAGCAAAATCAATCCACCCTTCAACGATAAGCGGACGACTTCCGGCACCTAATTCACGCCAAACCGCCTCAACATGTTTCGCATCGCGAACGACTCGTTGTCCTTTGCCATCGTAACCTCCGGTAGTGGTTTTCACCATCAGAGGAAATCCGATATGTCTCAATGCCGCTATCAAATCCGCATATTCCGTCACCGCCGCAAACGGCGCCGTCGGGATCCCTAGCCCTAGACACAAAGTTTTTTCTTGAATCCGATTTTGAGCTACTGTGAGCGCCTTCAATCCGGGTCTAACCGGAACGCCTAGTGTTTGCAAACGCTCTACCGACGCTACGGAAACATTTTCAAATTCATAGGTGGCTACAGCAATTCGCGACGCCAGCAGTTCCAAAGCCTCTTGATCGTCATAAGCCGCGACGATTAATTTTCCTCCCACTTGTCCAGCGGGACAATGGGGATCAGGATCTAACACAATCGAACGATAACCTAGGTGATGAGCCGCAATCACCAGGAAACGCCCCAGTTGGCCTCCGCCTAAAATGCCAATGGTGGATCCCTGCGGCAAAGCCTTCACTTTGGCACCTCCCCAGCCTCAACCTCAACCCGCATCCGATCTCGCATTTCTCTTAAGCGCTCTAGTATTACGGCATCGTGCAATCCTAAGATTTGGGCTGCCATCAACCCCGCATTGCGGGCTCCGGCGCGTCCAATGGCCACCGTGGCTACTGGCACCCCACCCGGCATTTGCACGATGGATAACAAAGAGTCTAGTCCAGCCAAATGCTGACTAGGTACCGGAACCCCGATTACCGGGATCAAAGTCTTGGCTGCGGTCATTCCTGGGAGGTGAGCTGCGCCGCCCGCACCAGCGATAATAACCCCAAACCCGTTTGCATCGGCCTGTTCGGCAAATTCAAACATCCGATCTGGCGTACGATGAGCAGAAATGATGTGGATCTCATACTCGATGCCTAACTCTTGCAAAATCTGGACAGCATGCTGCATTACTTCCCAGTCAGACTGACTGCCCATGATTACGGCCACTTTCACTACAATCCCATTCCTTTGCCGGATAGTTATTTGCTTCGGTCCCATCATAGCCTTATCTGAGATGGAATGCTACTTCTTGGGGTTAACGGCATCTCCTAAACGGAGCCAATGAATGGGAGGATGTGGGCTACCTAGCAAGACATTGAGACTGCGGCCTTGAGCTATCGGAGCAAACCGCCATGACGGCCAATGGTTAATGGTGAGGTGAGTCGGAGTATTAGGAAGTCTGGAGATGAACAATAGGATCTCAGGGTCGCCTGAACGATTCCTTCCCGCCAGCCCATAAACTAACCCTTGCGCAGACAAATGGTCTAGCATTTGGCGAGGCGTATTGGGCAATCCGATAACTACAGGCACAATCGGCCCTGAGAATGAATGTGTCGTACGGATGGTTTGCGGTTTAGTCGATTGGTATGTCGCTGCCGAATGCTCCATGACATGCCACATTGCCAAGGCGAAAACAAATAAAGACACGATTAATGTTACCACAGCTTTCATTGCGGTCACCTCGGACAACCACTCTTACCGTATATAACGCAGAAAGAATACCGGAAGTTACGCGGCTTCTGACAAGTCTTGCTATACTATAAGAATATCGGAACCAATCGTCCACGAAAAGTTTTTGGCAGAACGATTTGGTCACTCCCAGGGAGATGATGCACGTGACAATGGACCGCGCAACCATGCTGCCCATTTTGGACACCCGTGGGCGACACTTAGAAGATTTACGCATCTCGGTGACGGATCGGTGCAATTTTCGCTGTGTCTATTGCATGCCTAAGGCCGTGTTTAACAGTCAATTTCACTTTTTGCCTCGGGCTGAACTTTTAACATTCGATGAAATTGCCCGGTTAACACGATTGTTTGTGTCTCTTGGCGTCAAAAAAATTCGGTTCACTGGCGGCGAACCTCTAGTTCGCCGAGATTTAGAGGTATTGATCCGGCAAATTTCAGAAATCCCCGGGGTAGAAGACTTAGCTTTGACCACGAACGGGTCTTTGCTCACCAAAGAAAAAGCCGTCGCACTAAAAAGTGCCGGCCTTAGACGGGTTACCGTAAGCTTGGACGCATTAGACGACGCATTGTTTCGCCGCATGAACGATGTGAATTTTCCGTTAGCCAAAGTTTTAACTGCCATTGATTTTGCTTCTCAAGCCCAATTAAATCCCGTGAAGGTCAACATGGTGGTAAAAAGGGGACTCAATGAAGATGCAATCATCCCGATGGCAGCATACTTTCGCAATACCGGCATTATCCTGCGTTATATTGAATTCATGGACGTGGGAACTACCAATGGTTGGCGTTTGGAAGACGTCGTACCAGGTGCAGAAATCATTCGGCGACTCGACCAACGGTGGCCATTGGAACCAGTTCCTCCAACCCGGCCCGGGGATGTCGCCACTCGGTACCGTTATCGCGACGGGAAGGGGGAAATAGGTATTATCACCGCGGTCACCCATCCCTTTTGCCACAATTGCACCCGGGCTCGGCTTTCCCCGGAAGGCCTACTGTATACCTGTCTTTTTGGCCAATCCGCAAGCGACCTGCGCTCCTTGCTGCGTAGTCAAGCCTCAGATCGAGATATTGTCTCCTATATTACAGGAATATGGAATAACCGAACCGACCACTACTCCGAAATTCGGCGTTCTTTAACCCCTGGGTTACCCAAGATCGAAATGTCTCACATCGGAGGATAATGTCATGATTGTGCGGGGACTTTACGTGCCAAATACACCAACCCTGTTAGACGTTACGCCCCGGCCCGAGGGGTTTCCTGGATATTCTTTGACCGTTAACGCCCTTGTTGCCATCGGCACCAATTGGCAGACCTTGCATCTTGACGCCATAGCAGTGGTAAGCCCTCATTTTTTCAGCCATAATATACTCCCTTTTACCGGAGAAGCATCTATTCCTCAAATATACGATCTGGATGGGTTCCCCGAGACATTTTACGCCATCCGTTGCCCGGCAATTGGCGCCGAAGAGCTGACACACGAACTACAGGTTCAGGCGGATAATCACCAGATTCCTTTGCAATCCGTGCATAGCTGGGGTTTAGACCACGGTGCCTGGGCACCGTTAAGCAGAATGTTCACCGCTCCCTCTTGCCCAATTTTAGCCATCGGCCACGGGTGGCGATTCGTCGACAGCGAGTGACACCGGTCATGCACCGCGAACGGTCGCGGCCCTGATAATTGGAAGGCTGGATTCGTCGCGGTCGCCTCCGACGCTTTAGCGTTGTTCGGATCTCGGCGGATACCATCCGCCGGCGGCTCGCCACGATCGCGCCCGCCGTTTGGCATGATCTGCGGCAACGCATCGGGCGGCAGTTGGCCCGCAATCGCGACGGGGATCGCATCGACGGGCTACGGGTGGTCGCCAGTACGGTGGGGCCCCATCGACAGACGGCCCTAGAATGGGACGTCGTCCATTCGGCCGATGGCAGCGATAAAAATGAAGGCGAGCCGCAGATTGGGGATTTTCCCGAACTCAGCCGGGGCCCCCTGGCCCACCTCCGCATCATCTACGGGGAACGGACGGTGACCACCCGGAAACGGGGGCGTCGCCATCCGCGGCAGAGGGTGACCAAGACAAGGGCTGGGCCCTGACGACCTGGGGGGCGCCGTCTCGGCCCTGACGGTCTATCACATCATGCATCATCGCTGGGATCTGGAAAATTGTATCTTCCGGCAAGACAAGACGACCGGGCATCTCGCCCATTGTTTCGGCCACGATCCCGCCA
>JAJZZP010000148.1 GCA_021797515.1 Bacillota bacterium
TTGATCATAGTAAGAGGGATTCGACATTAATCACGGATTTCCTTTGCGAGAATATTCCGACTATTAGTCGCCTTATTGGGAAACCCCTAATTTACCAGATATTGACATGCGGAACATGGGTTATAACGTCTATTCTATTTAATCTAACTCTTGTGCCGGCGAACACCCACTCCTGGCCTCCGAAAGTACAGACGGCAAGTGAAGACCTTGCACTCAACATTCAGCGAATCTGCCCCATGCCAACACGCGGGTGGACAGCAACCATTCGAGGCCAGGAACTGTTAAAACCGATTAGAAAGACAGAGCACCCCCGGACGCCACGTCGACCAGAGCTCCCAAAACGAGATCGATGGGGATTCTTCTCTTCATAAACCTACCTCAATTCCCGTCTTTGCAACAAGCGCATTGGCCGAAGCCGATTGCATCATACTATTCGGCCAAATCCGACGAACGCTTACAGCAATTTCACCCCGAGAGTTCTCAAGAATGAGTACTGGTGCCGACTATCAGATATGACTACCAACAGCGCGGAAGGCGTAAAATGTATCGCGTCGTCAAGACCAGACGTTACCAGGATTCGGCGAACGGTCTTTCCAAGTACTCAGAGACCCCCTTCGGGCGACCAGATAGGGGGTGTTTTGCGCACCCTTTGCGAGTAAAGCTCACGTGCGTGGGTTCCTCGCAAGGATCTCCCGACTTTAGCCGTGGGAGTGTCAACTGTACGCTTCATTAAAACACATTTTACAATATTGTTACCAGCCAGCGGTGCCGTAATGTGATTCCTGATATTTCCTGATGTATGCATTACACACTCCCTTTCCAGTGACATAGCTTATGGTTACGTGACGTATGAAAGGTCATCCCATATTTGTGCGTCGGATAGTCTGGGGAGGGGTTTTAATGTGTGGAATTGCAGGATGGATAGATTATGACGCCGACATCACTAGGCAACAATCCGCTTTAGACGCCATGGTCGCTCCGTTAACCTGCCGCGGTCCGGACGGCAGTGGCACCTTCGTTACTCCAAATGCTGGTCTAGGGCACCGCCGTCTCGTGGTCATTGATCCCGAAGGTGGCATGCAACCGATGTCGCGGCGTTTGGGCAACCACGTCTATACCATTGTTTACAATGGAGAATTGTACAATTTTCAAGAACTGCGGCAGCAGTTAGAACATGAAGGGTTCCAATTCCGCTCCCGTTCCGACACCGAGGTTCTCCTGACTTCCTACGTGGCCTGGGGCACCGCGTGTGTTTCTAAACTGAACGGCATCTTTGCCTTTGCCATTTGGGACAGTAAAGACCGCACGTTATTTATGGCCCGAGACAGACTAGGGGTCAAGCCTCTCTTTTACTCTCGTCAAGGACCACGGATGCTATTTGCCTCGGAACTAAAGGGAATCCTGGCTCATCCGGCAATAAATGCAGAAGTCGATGCAGAGGGATTAGCCGAGGTGTTCGCTATTGGCCCGGCGCGCACTCCAGGCCATGGGGTATTCCGCAATATTGATGAACTTCGCCCCGGTTATTACCTCTACCTCAGCCCAACAACCCATCGATTGGCACCGTATTGGCAGTTGAATTCCCAACCCCATGAGGATTCTTGGGAGCAAACCACCGGTACTGTCCGCAACCTGGTGGAGGACACTGTAAAACGCCAACTGGTTGCCGACGTACCTGTGATTACCTTGCTGTCGGGGGGCCTGGATTCCAGCGTGGTGACGGCGATTGCTGCCCAAGTGTTTAAGGCTCAAAGGCATGAACCGCTCAATACCTACTCCATTGATTTTGTTGACATGGAACGTTACTTTAAAGCCAACAAATTTCAAACCAATCTCGACGCTCCCTGGGTGGAAAAAGTCTCAACCTATTTAGGTACCAATCATCACCGCGTCATCGTCGATACTCCGGAACTCTACCAAGACTTATTGGCAGCAATGCGTGCGCGGGATTTGCCAGGAATGGCTGATGTCGATACCTCTCTGCTCATTTTCAGTCGTGAAATCAAAAAAGCTGCTACAGTCGGATTATCTGGTGAAGCAGCCGATGAAATTTTCGGCGGATATCCTTGGTTCCATCACCCCGATGCCATTGCCGCCAACACATTTCCCTGGGCCCGGAGGCTAAAAGACCGTATCCGGATTTTGTCCCCCGAATTCGCCGAATATATTCAGCCCGAATCCTATGTAGCCCGGCGGTATCTAGAAGCTTTGGATGAGGTTCCGCGGCTGCCAAGTGAAACCGCTGAAGAAGCGCGGATTCGGGAAATTGCCTATCTGAGCATCACCAGGTTTTTGCCTACTCTGTTGGACCGTAAAGACCGCATGACCATGGCTGTGGGGCTCGAGGTCCGCGTGCCATTTTGTGACCACCGATTGGTGGAATACGTATGGAATATTCCCTGGTCTTGGAAAAATTATGATAACGTGGCCAAAGGCGTATTACGGCATGCCATGCAAGGGATTTTGCCTCCTGACGTATTAATGCGGCAAAAAAGTCCCTACCCTTCAACGCCAAATCCCACTTACTTTATGGCCATGCGCCAAGGCCTTGATACCATTTTATCAGATTCTTCCAGTCCCGTTCTGCCCTTGCTAGATATTGCTGAAATCCGTCGGGTCATGGAGTTGGGCCCCATGGGGGATCAAATTCCCTGGTTCGGTCAGTTGATGGGAAATGCTCAGCTTTTTGCGTTCTTAATTCAGGCCAACGCGTGGTTAAAAGAGTACCACATTGCCACGTTATAGGAAATTCCCAATCGGTGACAGGTTTTGATTTCGCCGCCGATTGGGTTATTACCAAAAATATCATCTTCGCTCGCTATAAGAGCCGCCTAAGGACTATCCAGATTAGGTGTGGGGTACAACAGTCCCTGGAAGGTGAGCATCGTCAGAACTCTTCGATAAGTGACTACTCCCCACGGCTAAAGCCCTAATCATTACCCTTAGCCCCATTGCGCTCCAATTTTGGCAGTACATGGTAGCCTAAAATGACGGCTGCGCGGAGTGACAACTGACCGAATGTCGTGGGTGGGGTCACCGGGATTTTCGTTTCTAAGGCATGACCTCATGCCGTCGCGCTCAGGGCGCCACGGCCGAATTTGGT
>JAJZZP010000018.1 GCA_021797515.1 Bacillota bacterium
TGCCTCAGGCCCACCAGATTCCGAATTACTTCGGACACCCTGCCGTTATTGGCTACCCCACTTGAACGAGGAAACTAGCAGGGACTAGACTTTCACTAGCAAGAGAAGCGACCTGCCGGTCGCACACCACTCCTCAGCCGTAACCGGCTGGCGAACTGAAAGCAGTTGTCGGGTGGACACGGTCGCGATGATGAGCCATGGGCCAAGCAATAGCCAGCGTTTATATCCCATGCGACTAGTACACGGTGGCTCAATTGCTTAATCATATAAAGGGTCAAATTTTTAGCAACTTCCCGTTGAAGGTCCATTTGAACGGTTTGGCCAAATGTTCGTTGTAATAGTCGATAAACTGGCGAATGCGTTGCTCGAGGGCTGCGACCGAGGCGAAGCTCGCCCGCTTGTTTAACAAGCGGCGTACCAGGATGCTGAACCAGCACTCCATCTGGTTTAACCATGAACAGTGCTTGGGGGTATAGACAAACCGCACCGTGTGCCGTAGATCTTTTAAAAACGCTTTCCGAGTTTCTTGACTGAAGAGAATCCCCGACATGCCCTTGTTCCCCAGGTCTTTCGGGGAGATGTCCAGGTGGTCATGTTTAATGACGAAGCGCACCAGCGCTTCCGATTGGTGCGTGTTGAGGTTATCCAGCACAAAAATGTGCGGGGCATCCGGCTGGAGGTTCACGACCGCGGCAATGTGCTGCGCGAAATCGGCTTCGGTGCGCGTCGGTTGAATCAACGGGGCTTCCACTTTGCCCGTAACGATGTTGCGCGACGCAATCAGGCCCGAGGTCCCCTGCCGGATGGTTTCAAATTCCTTCCGTTCGACATGCCCAGGCATCATCGGCAGCACCGGGTGTTTGTCTTCACGGGCTGGGATCCCGGTCATCTCATCACAGGAGTGGATCTGAATACCCTCGCCCGCCAAGGCGGGCGCTTGCTGGTAAAGGTCACAGATCGTCTGGACGTCCTCGCGAAACTGCTCGGGATCGGTAATATTCGGATGCAACCAATAGCGGCTCTGATGCGGCTTTAAATCGGCCTCCTTTTTAAAAAACGCCCCACTTGGCGGGGGGAAATGCTTTCCACCATGTGTTGTTTCTGCGCCTCCCGCGCCAGCGCGGAAGGCGTCCAATGCGTGAGGGGGAGGCCATAATCTTCCGGTTTGTCGCAGGCGAGTTGGATGATGTGAGCGACCTGTTCCGGGGTAAACGTGCAAGGTTTCCCCGGCAGATAGGCATCCTGCAACACCGATTCGACGTACGCGTTCAGGGCCCAGGGTTTTTCCGCTTCGTGGTGATCGATGTCGACGGCGATCCGGGCCCAACGATTACGCCATTGTTTGACCGTATTCCGGTTCCACCCCGTTTGGCGCGCAATGGCTTGATTGCTGAGGCCTTCGGCGGCCAGCAAGATGATGGTGGCCCGTTGTTGCCAATGCAGCGCTGAATGCGTCCCTTTTTTGAACCCTTCCAAGATTTTCCTGACCTTTTCACTCAATCGAATCACGGATCATCGCTTCCTTTCTATCCCCGCAGCTTTGACTGCAAGCATAGAAAAAACGAACGAATTTGTCCAGAAAACAAATGTATGCAAAACCGATTAGGCATTAACGCCATCTTGTACTAGAGTGTGCATCCATGAACGGTCATCCGCCCACACGGTAGTCTAACAACATTGCTTGTTCACCTTATTCACAGACTGAATATCCAGGGTGGAGGCCATCTCTTAATGAAACTCTTTTGGCCGTTAAAGCCACTCGCTTTAGAGCATTTGCTCTCGTACGTGCCCTAAGGCTTGGTCCCTAGGCCCGTCGTGCTCAAGAGCTTCCTGCTATACACGAGGGTCGCCACTGAACCAATGCCAGCATGACAGACCTTTGACAGCGGACGACCACCATACCACGTTCCATCCGGCAATCATGACGCGTGATGACTACTGGTTTTTAAACTTCAGTAGCTAACACTGCGACTGGTGATTGCCGGTCCACTCCCTTTCGTGCGGACGGCTATTTGGACGATTGGCGATAATGCCATTGTAGGTGAACCTGCCAAGCGATGATGCCCAACGTTCCTGCCAACCATAAACCTGTCATGAGGCCGCGCCAGAACTCGGGAATCGGGCTGGTCGCGGCCACCGCCACCATCGTGGCCCCGAGAGCGGTAAGCCCTGTTAACATGCTGGCTTTACGTCGAAACGAAACAGTTGATTGAGTACTCACGGCCATACTTCCCTTCCTTGCAGTAAAAACTCAAGACACTACTACCCAAAAGTATACTAACAAATTATAGCACATCCAAAATGCTCACTAGACTATATATATATATATATTAGGCAAAAAAGATGTTTAATTTAGCCAGCGACGTATGCGAACATATAGCCGCAAAACAGGAGGAGATCAGGAAAGTTTTGGGAAGTTAGGGCCTCCCACCGTCGGGGGGGAGGTCGTCCAACCCCGCTGCGGCATGGCGTGCAACGCCGGCATCGCCCTTGGGGCAGCCTTCGGCTGCCCGGCCCCACTGGCAGGGATTATTTATATCGGTTTTGGTCTTGGTTTGGGGTGACAACCTTCGTAATCGCCATGTGCGGTTGCGAGGCGTCAGATCATCCGTTATAATTGTTATAACAACCGGAAGGGGGATGACTTTCGTGCTAATCCGCAAGGTGTTCAAAGCCGGAAATAGTTTTGCGGTGTCGATTCCTTCCGAGTGGGTCCGCCAGATGAATCTTGAAGATCAACCGGTGGAACTGCTCCGTAACAACAAAGGAGAAATCATTGTGAAACCCTTGCGAGAGGTGTCTCTGGGCATCACGCCAGACTTCGTGCGAGCGGTGGACGATTTTGTGGCGGAATATAAAGACGTATTACAACGATTAGCTGATCGATGAGATACCTTACGGTCCAGGAAGTCCTCTTTATTCACTTTCAGGTGATTGAAAGATTCGGGGGTACTCATGGTGTGCTCAATATGGCAGGCCTCGAATCTGCGGTCGCGAGACCCAAAGCTACGATGGATGGCAACGATCTCTACACCAACCTATTGGAAAAAGCCGCGGGGCTTCTGCAGTCATTGGTCATCAATCACCCGTTTCAAGACGGCAACAAGCGGACAGCCTTTACCGCGTTGGGTCTGTTCCTACGTTTCAATGATGCGGCCATAGAGAGCTCGGCGATGCATGCAGAGCAATTCGTGATAGATGTGGCGGACAAGCACTTGACTGTAAAGACCATTGCAAATTGGCTCCAATCGCATACCTGTTCGATGGGTGATGACCACCGCTAGCGCCGATCAATCTGATTCATCTGATGGCCAGCACTCCAAAATTCGGAACGAAGGAGCGACCACTTCGAAGAGATCCACCGTGGCGTAATGCTCATGCTCCGAAAAGGCACTTAACATGTCGCTGTGCGATTTGCCTATTTCTCATTCTCGTCCGTTCCGCAATTACCGAATAACAGCCCTTAGACGTCAAATGTCGAGTGGCGGTCGCCGCTTAGTTTATGAACACTCGATTCCTGATTAATCTGATTCAAAATTCCAACCAACGGGGGACAGTGAATCATCGAGTACGGACCGCACATTCAAACCTGGGTCAAAATTGCCAACGAATGCGTTTGGGTTACAAAACGGGAAATTCCAACCTCAGATTGCACATAGCCGAAAAAACTAAACCTTACGAAAAAAGGCTTTTGCCGAATTATGGCGAAGGACTGTCTAATAGAATCTGAGCCCGGGGTGTCGCATGCGATCGTGGATACGGTGGATAGGGCCGGCATGGTGGACGGCTCTTGGCTTTTGGACGGCAATCACCCTAACCTCCATATTTTTTCATTGGATAGGTCCAGCTTCCCCGCCATTTGTCACAGCCACGCTCGGACTTTGGTGGTTGTTGATCCTAGGCGCGGGACTTGCAGCCGCGTACTCCGTGACCAAACTTAAAGCTCTGGCCGTATTTTCCGGTTTGCTGCTGGTGACTAAAGTTGGGTGGTTCCTGATCCCGATCGCCCTGGCATTGGGAGTTTGGGCAATAGCCATTTGGCGAAAGAATGTCACTGGCAATACCGTAGTGATTGGCCGCCGCTGGAAATGCTGGCCGGTTACCTTGTCGACCGCGGACCGCTATCTACATCTCCATGTCATTGGGCCTACCGGCGCCGGGAAATCCTCCAGTGTACTACTTCCGCTGATCGCTCAAGATCTCAAAGCGAGAAGGCCGGTTGCTCTTCTGGAACCCAAAGGCGATTTAAGCCAGGCGGCCTATAAGATTGCCTTAACGTATCACCATCACCTCATCTATTTCAATCCCGAAGATCCCAGGTGTCCGCATTACAACCCTTTGGCAGGGCCAAGCCCCGCCAGCGCTGCGGAAGGAATTTCCTGGGCATTGAACCAAATTGCAGAATCCGGACATCCTTTTTACGCCGTGTCTTCCCGCGTGCTATTAATGTACGCAGTCATTGCGGTGAAAGAAGCGCTGGGCGATCGCGCCGACTTAGATGCCGTGCTGCGTTTTCTTCGCCGGGATACGGAGCAGCAAACAATGCTTAAAGCGGTGCAAGATCCCCGGGTCGTGCAATATTTCGGCGAACAAGTAAACAGACTGAATCCAAGGGTTGCGTTGGAACAACGGCAAGGATTGCTGAACCGTCTCGAGTTGCTGCTGCTTCACCCCGACGTTAGGCGGGTACTTAGTCCTCCCTTCGATTTTGACTGGGATCAGGTTCTGTCGCAGAAAATAACGGTACTCTGCCCCTTATCCTTGGCTCGAATGGGAGATTCCGCCCGTATGCTCGGCACGCTTCTATGGCACGGGTTGGCCATGGCCACCTACCGCCGACCACTCACAGACCACCTAGCGCCGTATTTCCTGTTTTTAGATGAGTTTCACGAGTTCGTAACCCCTGACTTAGGTGAGTTTTTGGCCCTGGCCCGCGGCTACCATCTAGGGCTCACACTTGCCCACCAAGACTTTGGGCAACTGACTCCTGCCCTTAAAGAAGCCTTGCTCGCCAATGGGCGGCAGAAGATCGTATTGGGGGGCATCGCACCCGAGGATTTCAACACATTCAAAGCGGCGGCTTTGCCTTTTCCCATCGACTCCAGGCTCCGGTTCTTCCCACCGGGGCAAGCATGGGTTCAGTTGGTCACTCAAGGAAAACCCCGGAGGCCTCAGCATATTCAACTGCCATACCACCCTTTGGGAGGCTCCTAGTGGATTGGCGAGATGTGGTGCGCACTACGGGCATGATGACAAAAGAGCAGTTGCTTCAGGCCGATCCCAACGCCATAGACGAGGCTTTGAGTGAAGGCACCTGGATTTGGTACCATGACGCTCTTTGGGACCCAAACCAGTTCCATCGTGGGGCACGGCAATTGCACCGGAGCCTAGTTACCGCCGTTTATCTCACGTTACTGCCTGTCCTCGAAAAGTGGGCTCAAGAGATACGCCACCACGACATTATGGCTGATGCCCAATTCACGTTGCAACAGAATGCCCTGCAGTACTGGTTAGAAGCCGATACCGGCAAAGAAACCGAAACCCAATGGAGAAAGAAACTAGCGGCCTATCAAAATAGTTTCCCTTCAACCGCAATCCATGACGTGATAGTTGTAGTGGCATTGGGAAAAGCCGCCCGGATTCGCCATTTATCATCATGGATCCAGGATGCGAAACTGCCGCTTAGTGTCTATGTTGTAGAATTCGGCAATGTGCTCGGCCTGCCGCAAGTGCTATTGGAACCGGCAACTTTTCCGGGGCAAGGGGCTGCCGCGCCTGTGATGCCTCCTGCTGCCAGGGTTCGCTATATCTGGGACGGTCACGGCGAGATATCCTGCCAGGACGCAGATCGGTTAATTAACGCCGGGTATATCCGGGGCGCAAAAGAAGTAACCGCTGGGGAAGTAACCTATCATATTTCATCACCGCCCAAATTTTCGCGCATTGGACGCTTTCTGCACCACATAGGCTTGTAACGCCTGACGATTATTTCGCACAGGATCCTGATCAATCCAGTATTCCAACAAAGAAATCCAATGGCGCACTTCTGGTCCGGGTTCGATTTCTGCCCACGCCATGATGTCCTGGCCACTGCATGCTAACGTGAGACATTGAGGATTGTCTGCCAACCGATAAAGTTCCAAGGTAACGCTAGGGTTGGCAGAGGAACCAGCTAGCTTATACCCGTCAAGCAAAACGTCAACTCCATGGTGTCTAGCCAAGCTCCGCGCCTCTTGTACCGGCAACACGGTCCAGTCAACCCGGCGAATCGCCAATAAGCTCTGAACCCGACGTTTGACCAAATTGGA
Source organism: Bacillota bacterium (assembly GCA_021797515.1). GTDB lineage: Bacteria > Bacillota > Sulfobacillia > Sulfobacillales > Sulfobacillaceae > Sulfobacillus_C. The sequence continues at coordinate 6,309 of JAJZZP010000018.1, forward strand.
AAATCTGCCTTGCGTCAACCACTTGGTAACGACTTCGGCATCGCAACACCAGACCAGAGCAGTCAGACGCAACACCGGATCTTGGAATTGAGCGACCCGCCTTTCCGATGTCTTCCAATCCTGTGACGAAGGGTGAAACCCTGACCACCAGTATGACCACAACCCTGAATTTCTTAACCCATTTAATCCGGGTAAAGGGTCCACCGATTGCAATATTCGCCAAAATTCTTCGCGACGCCGTTCATAGCTGGTGGTCTTCGTTTCTTCCGCCAATTCCCCAATGGCGTGGTTTACCGTCTCGTCAAGACTCCAGTCACGACCTAACTGGGATAGAAAGCGAAAGGCTCTCCACATGCGAAGCGGATCTTCTCTAAACCGCGCTGTAGGCAGACCTACTGCTTTCAATAAATGACGCTGCAGATCTTCTTGTCCTCCAAAGGGATCAATGAGGGAGCCTGTCCAGGTTAAGGCCATGGCGTTAATAGTAAAATCGCGCCGTCCCAGATCTTGCACAATATCCACTCCGTACTTGACCTGGTTTGGGTGCCTTTGATCGTTATAGTCTCCTTCCATGCGCAATGTCGCAACTTCCAAGCTCAACGATTGACTCACAATTACCGTGATCATCCCATAGCGCATGCCGAGCGCTTGGGTGCGCCACCCATAGCGCACGGCGATCGCGCTTACGGACTCGGGGGCCAATGCTGTCGCCAAATCCCAGTCATGAACGGCCACGCCGCGCAGTAAATCTCGAACTGCCCCACCCACCAGGTATGTTGGGGCCGCATCTTGCAATATCCGCCACACCATTTGCACATTCTCTGGCATCCCCAGCGTCGCCACCTTAAAACCCCACCTCTTCCCGTCAGTATATATCATATGAAGTATCAAGAAATTGCCGTCACATTTAGCAGGAATTTGCCGAATCGATGTGGAATATCTGACCACTTATCGATTCTTAGGGTTAGTAAGGGGGATGTTTTGTGGAAATTAAGGGCGATAAAAGGGGTCTGCGGATTCTTGCCCATGGGTTCACCGAAGAATCGGATTTAATTGAAGACTTGCGTCACACTCTAAAAGAGCGGGCAGAGTTTTTGGGTAACGCGGGATTATTGGTCGAAGTTGCCAACGTGCCCTTAAGTGCTCAATTGTTTCAGGAAATCGCTACCGTGTTCAGTGAATTTCCCGCATTGAGTCTGCGCGGGATTCAGTCTCAAGATCCGCAAAACGGTTTGTTGACACTGGACCAGCCACGTACATCCGCACTGCTGGCCCCTCAAGTCATCCGTCACACCGTACGCTCTGGGCAACGAGTGACGCATCAGGGCGACCTCATTGTCGTAGGTGATGTTAACCCAGGAGCCACTTTAATTGCTTCTGGCGATGTCTTCGTGTTTGGCTGGCTCAGGGGAACGGTTTATGCGGGTCAACCCGACACATCTTCTCACAGTATTTATGCGATGCGTTTTCAACCATCACAGTTAAAAATTGGCACCGTGATGGCGTTGGGAGACAGCCACGGCGAGCGGCCTGAATTCGCACGAGTGGATAACGGGCTCATCGTGGTAGAGCCTTGGGCAGACGTGCATTTGCCCGAAGCGGTAACCAGCGATGGCCGGTATCGAAAACGGGATTCCGTCGGTCTTTCTGTTACGACGTCACATTAGGTTGGGGGTGAACTTAGGCATCGGCCATTTTTTGTTCTTACTTGGAGACCAACCCCGTTCCCTGTTAGAATAAGACGATACTGGGAGAAAGGGGGAAGCTCCATGAAATGGCTAAGTATCGACACTCCAAAGTTAAACGCCAGCACCATGTAGTGAAGGACTTAGAACCTGGACTTCAGATGCTGGCCAAACTTGAGTCTGTGGATGGCATAATCCCAGGCATAATCAGCCGGAAGGCAGGAAGTGCTATCGGCTTTACTTTCCAGTACTTTACTCCCAGCGGGCTAAAACTAATTGGGCGGTCAAGCGGTGCGGCTCAAGAGATTTTTGTTATTAGCCATAATCCTGAGCGCGTACTTGAGTCCCTCTATCAATCCGGACTCATTGTCCGTCCGTTGGATTAGTGTGCGCAATTGTTCCGTCTCTGGATTAGATGGCACATATCGCAAAAACCTGGATTTGCTATCCTCGAATCCCATCAATTCTCACTTGCCCCGCCATCTCCTCCTTTGCCACTCCTTTAGTATCCCCAACAAGAAAATGTCGCTGCTAGACAAGGTCTCGGTGTTCTGCTGTTTAAAGAACGCACGGCAGAGCATTGTCGAACTTGGGCTCGCCAGGTGACCCGCTTGGAAATTATTGAGACGTGCCGTTGTCATAAAGCTGCTGCTTTCCGGAGATATTTCCATGGTGAAGATTTTTTCGCAGACTAGGGACTTTTTCACCTGGGAGGACTCAATGAGACTGAACAACGACCAACTGCGGGTCCAAGCTCGCGAGTTTGCGCTACTGAGTGACGTGGTGTCCCGCCACCCTGAGACTCGCACATTTTGGCCCCAATTCAAGCGTGATGTCTCGAGTCTCCATTCTTTCGCCACCCGTTTGTCGCATCGGCGAGTGCCCTGCTCTCAGCCAGCTGAGGATTGGCTGCTTGACCATATCGCCTTTATTCAGACACAATCGCAGGAAGTCTTGCGTCAGTTGCCTCGCCAGGTGTTTCATCAGTTGCCTCGTTTCCGTGCAAACGGCGTGCCGCGGGTTTATGCCATCTGCCAAGACTTTTTGCGCCATGTTGATGGACATTATGATGCCCGCGACTTTGAGCAGTACCTGCAAGCCTATCAAGAAGTTTCCGTGCTGACCACTTTAGAATGCTGGGTGTTGCCGTCAGCCATGAAGGTAGTCATCATTCGTCAATTAGCCGAATCTATGCGTGAAGTGCGCCGTCGTCATGAAGTCTGCACCCGGGTCACCAACGTTCTTAATTCCCCGCCCCACTCGGGTCAACAAATTCAGGCCGCATTGAATCGGATGGTCGGAAGACGACAGTTAAGTGCGGCCGAAGTGGTTCATTTGGTTCGCCATCTTAACGAATGGGAACCCGACATGGAAACGGTCCGCGATTGGACTGGCGCCTATGTGGATAATAATCACCTGGATTTAGAACAGATGACGTCATTTGAACATGAATTCGATGCCCATCTGCAAGTTATCTGCGGAGATCTGGTCACGAGCCTTCATCGTTTAGAGCGAAAGCCGTGGCGCTCCACGTATATTAACATATCTCATGTCGACAGGATCCTCAGGGAAGACCCCTGGGGTGAATATCGCCTTTTGGACTTTGCCAGCCAAGATCTGTTGCGCGGCCGGGTAGAAAAGATTGCACGGCAGTTGCACCTTCCGGAAACGCTAATTGCCCGAACCGCAATCCAAATCGCCGGAAAAGTTCGGGAACTCGCCAATCTCGACGGCACGGCGGCTCGCCGAGCCCATTTTGCCTACTATCTCTTGGATCCAGAAGGCATTGAGCAACTGAATCAAGCCTTATCAGATGTCAAGCAATCGAGATGGCATCCAGCATGGGCAATCCGCCGCCATGCATTTTCTGCATATTGGCTCGGATTGGGAACGCTGTTCGTCGGGCTGATGTGGATTTCTGAATACTGGATCACCAATAAGACAGCAATCGCCGGTTGGTCGTGGATCATCGTTTTTGCCGCGTTGTCACTGCCCGTCAGCGAGTGGATGGTCGCCTTGGTGCAATCGGCCATTGTCCGTGCATATCCGTCCAAGATTTTGCTACGCTACGATTTTTCGGCAGCCGTCCCCGAAGATGCCCGCACCATGGTGGTCATCCCGATCATTTGGTCTCTTCGCGACGAGGTCGAAGACGTGATTTCCCGCCTTGAAGTGCACTATCTGGCCAATCGGCAGCCGAACATTTACTTCGCTATTTTAGCCGATTTTGAGGACGGTCCCGTCGCAACTGCTCCGAAAGATCAAGAGCTCATCACCTACGCCAAAAATCGCATTGACCAATTGAATGCCGAATATGGTGCTGACTACTTCTTTTTGTTTCATCGCGTACGCCGCTACAACACGTCAGAAGGAATTTTCATGGGATGGGAACGCAAACGGGGCAAGCTGGTAGAGTTTGTCGAGCTATTGTCAGGCCGTCAAGATACCAGTTTTACGACAGTGCACGGAAACCAGGACGTCCTGCACCAGATACGCTACGTCTTTACGGTGGACCACGATACCAAACTTCCCATTGGAGTGGTTGCCCGAATGGTCGGTACCATACATTTTCCATACAATCGGCCGCGGCTAAATTCTGCCCAAACCCGGGTCGTAGAGGGATTTGGTGTCCTGCAGCCCCGTATTGCGGTTAGCTATGATTCCGCGCAGGGGTCGCGCCTGGCGGCACTCTGGGCTGGCGAACCCGGCATTGACCCATATGTGTTTGCCGTCTCCCATCCTTATCAAAACTTGTTTGGCGAAGCCACTTTTGTCGGTAAAGGAATTTTTGAGGTTGAGGCGTTTCGGAAGACCGTAGTTGAGCGCATTCCTGACAACTTGGTGCTGAGTCATGACTTGCTGGAAGGAGGATTCCTACGCACGGGGTTAACCCCAGACATTGAATTAGTGGAGGATCACCCCAGTTCTTTTTATTCCTATCAGCGGCGCGCAGACCGATGGATTCGAGGAGACTGGCAATTATTGCCTTGGATTGGACCGCAATGCAAAAACCGCCGGGGACAACCTCAGCGCGTCGATCTCAGTCCCTTAGCTCGCTGGCAAATCATTGACAATTTACGCCGCAGCTTGGTCGCTCCATCCCTATTTGTGGTAGCACTGCTGGGCCTGTCAGTGCTACCAGGGCGCCGCGACGTCTGGGCAGGCATCGTCTTATTGACCATCTTCTTGCCAGTGCTCCAAGCCATTGCGGGAGGTTTTTGGAGTCGCACCCGTTTAAAGCAGATCAGCCTCGCTTTTGAGCAAAGTATGGTCCAGTTGATGACCCTTCCCTTCACCGCAGTAGGGAATATTATCGCTATTATCAGAACCCTATACCGATTGTTTGTCAGTCGGCGCAATTTGTTGGAGTGGGTGCCGGCTAAGCGCACCAATCGCCACGGGACCCGCACCTTTGTCTACGAAAAGGAAGGTTATGCCGCCATCGCCCTCTTTGCCGCCTGGGCGTGGATGGTCACGTTGCCAGGCGACCACATTATCGGTACCGCGTTGCCGGTTTTGTGGCTGCTCTCGGGTTATGTGATCGAACACATGAGCCGGCCCCTGATGAAGCCCCAATCCCGTTGGGTTGATGCGGCGAAGCCAAAGTTAGAACTCTGGGCAGATCAAATTTGGGCATTTTTCGACCACTATGTGACGGCCCACGAGTCGTGGCTGCCCCCCGACAATGTTCAGTTTCCAATGGGAGAAAAAATTGCCCACAGAACGTCCCCGACAAATATTGGCCTGTACCTGGCATCGGTGGTGGCGGCTCGTGATCTGGACCTGGTCGATACACCCACTATGATCCAACGCATAGATTCCACTTTGGCAACACTCGCTGCGATGGAAAAGTGGCATGGCCACCTCTTTAATTGGTATGATACGGAAACTGCCAAGCCAACGGAACCCCGATATGTCTCAACCGTAGACTCCGGAAACTTCGTGGCGTATTTAATGGTGGTGCGTCGGGCCTTGCGTGAGCGCCGGCATCGAGAAAAAGACTGGGCTGACCGCCTCCAACACTTAGAGTCCCAAATTTGGCATCTCATTGGCAATACTAACTTCAGACCATTGTTTAGTGCCGACGAACACCTGTTTTCCATCGGCTATAACCTCAGCAGTCATCAACTAGACACCTCACTCTATGACTTGCTGGCCTCAGAGTCGCGTCAAACCAGTTTTGTGGCGATTGCTCTCGGTCAAATTTCTGCGTCTCACTGGTTCGTATTGGGTCGTGCTATGACCCTCTCCAATGGGTGGAAAACTCTCTTATCGTGGTCCGGTTCCATGTTTGAGTATTTATTGCCCAGCCTCATTTTTCCCACCTATCGACAGTCGCTGTGGGACGCCACATACCGAGGCGTGGTCGCCCGTCAACGCCGCTATGCGACAATGCACGGCGTGCCTTTCGGGATTTCCGAAAGCGGTTGCTACCAATTTGACTACCAATGGAACTACCAATACCGAGCCTTTGGAGTTCCCGGGCTAGGTATGGATAGCGGACTAGACGAAGATTTGGTAGTAGCGCCTTATGCCACGATAATGGCCTTGCCCTATGCCGGCATCGAATCATTGAAATCACTGGGTCAACTGGAAGCGTTAGGTGCCAAGGGCGATTACGGGTTTTATGAAGCCGTCGATTTTTCCCGCCGTCGTCTACCCCAAGGGAGCCGTTATCAGGTGGTGCAAAGCTTTATGGCGCACCATCAGGCCATGAGTTTGTTAACCTTAACCAATCTTCTTTGCCATGATGTGATGATTGAACGCATGCAAACAGATCCTCATGTGCGAGCCGCCAATTTGTTACTGCAAGAACGCGTCCCCGGTAAGCCAGCTCTCATGACGATGCCCGTCGGAAACCCTCCTTCCCTACCCCAGATGGAAATTTCTCCGGGCGCCCTGGCCCGCCGAATTACCGAACTAGAGCCCAAACCCCAGATCAATATCGCCTCCAATGGACATTTAACAAGTTTTAGTCGCGAGGATGGCAGCGGACAACTAACCTGGGCAGGTTTAGCCATTACACGGTGGCGCAGCGATCCCGTGATAAGCGCTGGAGGATATGCTATTTATCTGCGAGATGTCGACACCCACACGACCTGGAGTGCGACTCGCTATCCTTGTCAGACCAAAACCATGATCGAGACGATATTTCGTATCAATCACACCACCTTTCAGGGCCGTTGCCTTGACATCCACTGGAATCTCAACGTCACCGTCCATCCCGATATGGATGCCGAAATCCGCAGACTCGTTGTAACCAATAACTCGGGTCAGATACGAACCTTGGAAGTTACCTCATTTTTGGAACTCGCTCTTGCGAATCCTGCCGCCGATCGCGCCCATCCGACCTTTAGTAAGTTGTTTATTGAGACCGCTCACAATCCCAAAGAGCGCTGCCTCCTGGCGCACCGGCGACCGCGTCAACCGGAAGAGCCGGAGATTTGGGCAGCCCATACGATGTACTCAGCAGAAGACCACGGTTCCTATGAGTTTGAGACAGACCGTGCGCAATTCATTGGCCGCAATCATTCTCTAGACACCCCTCAAGGGATAGGGCAACCTCTAACCGGTTCCTTGGGTTCAGTGATAGACCCCGCGTTTGTGATGCGGAAAAAACTTCATTTGACACCTGGGGAGTCGGCCACTATATATCTCATCACCGCCGTGGCCGCCGACCGCTCCGCGGTCAATGGCATATTAGACCGATTGCGAGAGCCGGCGCAAGTGGAGCAGGGATTCCGGTTAGCCGGCGCGAGAAGCCAAGTTGATTTGCATTATATGGGACTCACGCCGGATCAAGCCGTAGAGTCGCAAATCTTCGCTGGCTCTCTGATTTACCCTTCTCCGTTAAGTCGGCAACGGTGTGATGCCATCTTGAAAAACCGCCATGGCCAGACGGCCCTGTGGCCGTTTGGAATCAGTGGCGACCTCCCCATCACCGTCGTCCACATCGCCAATCTGGCCGATCTTCCGTTTGTTGGCCTAGTGGCCCGGCAGCATGCCTACCTCGAGATGCTTGGCTTTGCTTCGAATTTGGCAATCCTATTTGAGATGGATAATTTCTCACAAGAGGTCTTGCAACACCTGGCTGATCATCTCCGAACCCGCGGCATTAATACCATGGACCACATAATAACTCTTAACGCATCCCAATTGTCTCATGACGAAAGAATTCTGTTGCGGGCGGTATCCCGTATTTGGTTGAAAGCAGGAGGTCCCAGTATCGGTGCCCAATTACAAGCAGATCCTGAACAAATCATGCCTCGGGGAACACCTTTACCTCTGATTCGTGACAGCCGCCCCCTCCGTCAGCCCATTACTGCCAAGCAAGGGGAATTTTTCAACGGCTGGGGCGGGTTCGTCGATCACGGCCACGCCTATCAGCTCTCAGTGCCGCCAAACGCCGCACCTCCGCGTCCCTGGAGCAATATACTAACTAATCCTGATTTTGGTTGTCTGGTGACCGAACTCGGGACAGGGTACACGTGGTGGAAGAATAGTCGCGAATGCAAGCTCACACCCTGGTCAAATGACCCCGTGTTAGATCCTCCGGGAGAGTGCTTATATCTCCAGGATCTCGAGAATAACGCGCTGTGGTCGGCTACAGCGTCTCCGGCGGGTGGAAAGCGAACATTTAGCGTGACCCATGGATTTGGCTTTACACGTGTTGAGCAGGCACAAGGTGACATCACCCACGAGATGGAAATCACCGTACCGCTTCATGATCCTCTGAAACTGATGCAATTGAAAATCCACAACCGCTCGAATCACCCCAGGCGCATCGCAGTAACATACTATGCCCAATGGGTTATCGGAGCAGAAGCGGAACGAGAGTCCCCTTTCATTGTTACCTGGTGGAACCAAGAAACCCAGACTTTAATGGCCCGCAATACCTATCAAGAGACCTTTCGGGACGCCGTAGCGTTCTTGCATTTCAGCACTCCCAACTCAAGTCGAATCTCCTTCTCTTGGAGTGGAAACCGAGGAGAATTCGTCGGATTAGGAGGCACTTTGGCAAATCCCGCCGGCCTCGCACAGGACCAACTTTCTTGTACCGCCGGAGTGTTTCAAAACTCCTGTGGAGTCTTGCAAAACGTTGTGCTTGTTCCCGCCCAAGGCGAAACAACAGTGCTCATCCTTCTTGGCTGCGCATCGTCCACTACACAAGTGGACGAGTTAGTAACACGTTATGGCAATGAACCCGCGTACCACAAGACGTCAAGCCAAGTCACACGATATTGGCAGCACATCACTTCACAGGTGGCGGTGAAAACCCCCGACCGTGCCATGGACCTTATGCTCAACGGGTGGCTTTTGTATCAAACCCTCAGTTCCCGACTTTGGGCCCGAACCGCTTTTTATCAAGCGGGTGGCGCCTTCGGATTTCGCGATCAGTTGCAGGATGCGCTGGCCCTGCTCCACGCAGATCCGAACATCGCTCGTGATCAAATTCTTCTTAGCGCTGCACACCAATATCAGGAAGGCGATGTACAGCATTGGTGGCACCAGGACACTTGTCGGGGCATTCGTACCCGTATTAGCGATGACTTACTGTGGCTACCCTACGCGGTTTTGCGCTATTGGGAACAGACCGCCGACACTGACATTTTCTACACAACCGTCCCGTATCTCGTCAGTGCTCCCTTATCTCCCGAAGAAACCGAGCGATACGAAGAAATGCGGATCTCGGAAGAACAGGGTACCATTCTCGACCACTGCTTGCGCGCAATTTCCCATGCCTCGCGATTTGGTCGCCATGGCCTGCCGCTCATCGGTTCCGGCGATTGGAACGACGGCATGAGCCGGGTCGGCATTCATGGTCGGGGAGAAAGTGTGTGGCTAGGATGGTTTTTACTGGACATCTTGAAGCGGTTGATAAAGTTCACCTCGGATATGCCGGGGGTGCTTTCCAGTGCCCTGATTACCCAGTTCCAGACGACAATTGTCTCTCTCCAAGACAGCCTGAATACCTTTGCTTGGGATGGAGAGTGGTTTCGGCGCGCCTATACCGACAATGGCATCTGGCTAGGGACGGTCCGTCAAGACGAAGGCCGGATAGATGCTATCGCCCAATCCTGGGCGGTCATTTCTCAAGGAACCTCTTATCACCGACAACTTCGCGCCATGCGATCATTTGATGACTACCTGGTGGACAGAACGCTGCAGCTGGCCAGATTACTCACACCGGGATTTGACAATATGGAACCGAACATAGGATACATCCAAGCCTATCCTCCAGGCCTTCGGGAAAATGGTGGCCAGTATACCCATGGCGTAATTTGGAGCATTGTCGCCTGGACGATGTTGGGTCGCGGTGACAAGGCGTTTGAACTGTTTTCTCTGCTTAACCCTATACTGCACACGGACTCCGCAGCCGGTGTACTTCGTTATCAGAACGAGCCCTACGTAATGTCAGCGGATATTTACACCGCGCCGCATTACCAAGGACGTGCCGGATGGTCGTGGTATACGGGATCCGCAAGCTGGATGTACCAGTCGGGTCTGGAGTCCATCCTAGGGATAAAGCGGCGAGGGGCTCGGCTATTCATCCAACCCTGTGTCCCTAGGCATTGGGATCACTTTATGATCGACTATCGATTTGGATCATCCACATACCACATCCAGGTTAAGCTTCATCAAGGCAGCCGTGGATGCCAATGGATTGTAGATGACGCCACCGCTCAGACCACACCGTATCTGACATTAACAGATGATGGTCATTCCCATACTGCCATCTGTCATGTGCAAAGCGCCGTCAAGACTCTGGTTTAACCAATCGTGTTATCGCTCGCAGCGAATAAAAACCGGCTATGGGCAAAAGATGGTGGAATATGCGATACATGTATCGCGTCGAGTGGGGTCCGTTTTATGCCATATCGGGCGGAATTTTCTTTAAAGCACAGGCACCGTATTGTTGCAGGATGAAATGCCAACGGGGTTGGCGATTAGACCCCACTTTATACTGATTGCGGGAGGGAAGAGAATGAATCGGAACATCATTGTGTCCGGGGGTAGGACGGGTATTGGACGTGCCATTGCCCAACAATTCGCCGAGACCGGAGACCACGTCGTTCTTCTGGGGCGGCGGGCGCTCATCGGGTGGCGACGTGGACCCCTACGGATCTCACCAGTGTTCCCGATGTCGAGGCGATGGTGCGTACCCAGGAGGAGCGGGAGATGACCCCTGTGGATGTGATCGTCAATAATGCGGGGGGCGTGGTTCAGACCGCAACGCACGATTTGACCGAGATCGCCGCGCGATGGCAGCAGGATTTTCGTACCAATGTGCTGACTGCCGTGCTGCTAACGGAGGCTCTTCTCCCTCATCTTCGGCGTCCCAAACGGTCGGATCATTCATCTGAGTTCGATTGCCGCCGTCCAAGCAGGTGAAGATTCCTATTCGGCACCAAGGTTGCCCTCGCTCAAGTCCTCGGGCCGGAGGGAATCACCGTCAATGCCATTGCCCCGGGATATATCACGGACACCGAGTTTTTTGGACAAAGTATGACTCCCGAGTGTCGCCAGCAGTTGATCGCACGGACGCTGGTCGGCCGGGCGGGCACTCCACAAGATGTCGCAGCTATGACGATCTTTCTCGCGTCCGAACAAGCATCGTATATCACGGGCCAGGTCATTCATGTCAACGGCGGAGCAGCCTTTGGACGTTAAATTCGAACCAGATAAAGCAATTAGGAACGACAAAGAGATGTGTCAACCTCGATTGACCCCGTGATGACTCTATTAAACTTGCCGGGATGGATAGTAGACCACTGGGAAGAAAACCCGCACGATTATCGGTTCATGATAAAGACGCTGGCATCGTGTTCGTCTTGCCCATTTTGCCATTCCGAGAAAATTGAGAAACACGGGACTCTGACCCCGGAATTTCATGATCTCCCCATACATGGAAAACGCATCGGGTTGGTGGCGCAACGCCAACGCTATCGTTACCCTCGTTGTGGACAAACCTTTTTGGATCAGGTCCCCGGCATGGATGAACATCATCGCGTGACGGTACGGCTTAAGACCTATGTGGCAGAGAAAGTCCTGTCGCGTCCTTTTACGGCATTGGCCGAGGAAGTCGGGCTAGATGAGAAGGCCGTGCGCGTAGTCTTTGGGGAAGCCGTGGCGGATTGGGATGCTCAACGGCGCGTTGTGACGCCGGAATTTCTCGGCATTGATGAAGTGGTGATAGGACAGCCTCGCTGCGTGCTAACCAGTACCCGGGAGCAAACGCCGGTCGACCTCTTGCCCAGTCGCACGTATGACCGCGTGTTGGCCTATCTCTCGAACCTCCCACAACATCAAACCGTCCGCTGGGTCACCATGGATATGTGGCGTCCATACCGTGACGCGGTACGGCATGCCCTCCCAAAAACCCGGATTGTCGTGAACAAGTTTCATGTGTTACGCATGGCCAACGCAGGTTTGGATACCGTCCGCAAGCATATTCGCACCATCCTGTCGCCTAAGGAACGACGCACCTTGATGCATGATCGGTTTCTTTTACTACGTCGCGCTCACGAGTTACAACCGATGGAACACGTCTTGGTCGAGACAGGGACCAAAAATCTTCCCTTGCTAGGGGAAGCCTACCATGTCAAAGAACCTTTTTCGCGATCTATAAGGAGACCTCCTGGGAAGCAGCCGAACACAGGTATCAACAATGGCAAAAAGCGCTCTCGCAGGTCAAGACGAATTCCACACAGAGACAGAATTTGGAAGGTTAAATTCCTTCGTGAACTCCCACACGAAAATCCGAATACCTGATTTTTTTAACTACTTAAAACTGTATTCCGTTATTACAACAACAAATGTACAAGTCGAAAAGTTATCTATCCTGACACTCACGGTAACAGGTGCTAATTGGTGTGAAACCGAGGGCTAAAACCTAAACCAGTCGCTTTTCCCCAATTGTTCCTTCCCAGTTGAGAACAAATAATTATCTAAACTAGGAAACGGTCATTGAACCGTCGTTGGAATAATGCACGACGAAAGATTAGCTACGATGAACCAGTACGAATCGGAAGACTGCTTTATTATTGCCAGTAAGTCCTGTTATGTGAATCGTTTGCTTAATCACACTATGAGAGGTGGAATCCCAAAGCTTTCCAAAGCATTCGTCTGCAAAAGCACTCGTCATGACATCAACATGCCGAAAATCTAACCGAATCGATTCTTGGTGTTGTATATGACTCATCAAAAACTCTCGCAATTTCCTACCTTGCTCACGACTCCCTAACAAATCGGTTCCCATCCAGTGTTTTACATCGATGGTGAGAAGACTGTGAGTAGTACTGGCTGCCGTCATTCTTCCACCTCCCATACCTCGTCATCACCTAGATCATCAATATGCCCAAGGATTTCTTCCATATCAACGCGTCTACTCAAGTCAAAGGTACAACTAATGCTGGTTCCCGGCCACGAATACGGGATCTCCTCATAAGTAGTTCCATTCGCACTACTCAAAGAAACCGCGTTCCCGCTAATTAGGACTAGCCGACTATTTGGCCCGTTATGCTGTACAATCTTCTGTACTAAGTATAACCCGTTTCCTTTGCCTTCACCGCCCTTTTTTGAAGTCCATCCTTGTTGCAAGGCCAATCTCAATGCTAAATCATCAGAACCATTCCATTCAGGACAAGATTGCCGAACGGATCCGGAAACCCCATACCTAAATCACATACCGCAATTTGTACGATATTCCGACTTGGAAATACTTGTGCAAATACCAACCCACCATTCTCCGCGCAAGAATGAATTAGAACATTCCCCAAAAACTCATTTATAGACCAAACAGCCGCCCATTGAACTCCCGATTCAAGCTGAGATTGGTATAGGATCGCTTTGAGTTCTTGGATGATGGGTTCAATATTTTCGTTTCCGGTAATCCAAACTGCCGGAATGAAACGCCCTGCAGGATCGTGTTCTGAAAAACGGTATGGAGCATCTAATCCAAATATCTCCGTGAATCTCATTCGCTGTAGATAGGAATGAACTGAAGAAGTCGGGGCCGACACCTCCCACGGACTTCCAAAAGCTACGCTAGCCAGCGGAGTAATGCCGCCTGGTTCTACCCATTCTAGTCGATCTAATGAAACCTGGCACTTGCCGCGATCAGTCAATAGCTTCCCGAGCCAGGAACCAGAATCGCGCAACCCATTAAGCAAAACATCTTCTGTCAAGTTGCTGGGAATGATGATCACTTATGCACCTCGCAACTATTTAATTTCACCATTTGAGGGTTTGCATAGAAATAGAATATCGTTGAAAAGGGGTAAGATATCGTCGCACCTATGCCGTCATTCCCTATCATAATCTAGTCAATTCTGTCCGGTTCTACATATCAGAAAACACCGATATTCCAGTTGACTGAATAAATGATGGACGTAGCCAGCCCTCACACTCTTCACCCCGGATGGCTAACCTTTAAAACGGCACGTCTTGCACTAAACGCCATGGCTTATAATCCATCTCACGTCGGTGCCCCGTCCTTCCTTGATTCGCCGTTCATTGGGTGTCAGAGGTATTTTGTCGGTTGCGTTTGGCCCATTGAAGACCTTCTTTTAGCAAAAAGTACAGGTAGAACAAATGTTTATCTTTGTTCTACCTGTACCATGTTCTTCTAACACAGTCTAGATTATTATTATGAACTCTCCCGCCACCTAACCCCGATGGGGTTGAGGTGGGGGTTTCGGGGTCGCCCCCAAAGTTTCCTGGCTCCTTGATCGCTGCGCCGAGACCGTGGGCCCCAGACGGCTTACGCCGATCTC
>JAJZZP010000077.1 GCA_021797515.1 Bacillota bacterium
GACGCATCATGACCGTGACATCAACGCGGCGATGAATTTACAACAGATGGCCGAGAGTTCGGTGAGGGGCTCCTCACCCGTTCCTGCCTGACGGTAGGACTGCTCGGTGACTCGCTTGGGGAGCGCCCTCCGGTGGACGACCGGTCCTTGAGACCCTAAGAAGCCGCGACGCGATGAACCAGGAAGGTGGCGACAAATGTGGTCAGCAATGATCAAATTTGGATAAGTCCATCAGAACGGAAACCGATTCTTTTGATCGCGGTCAAGGTAACGATACTATGGGGCGCAAGGTGCCATATTGCCACTAGATCGAGATGGTCGGTGCATTCGAAGCGGACCAGAGGCATAGAACGCATAAAACTCTCGGTCAGTAATTACGCGAATATGGTCACAGAATGAAAGGGGGGCCACTGCGATCGGTACCGCCGAGGTTGCGATTCTGCACTTAAATTTAGATTCAAAGAGTATGTGAATCATCTGATCTTTTTATTGGGGGAACTTAATAATAAATGTATGGGACGATAGGTCTCTGGTTAATTGTCATATTTTTGATAATTGGGGAGCCGATCATGGGCGTCCTAGCCTATAGGCGTCTTAGGGCAGGAACCATGACACGAATGAGAATGTATCGGATGACTCTTTTACAAGAATGGTTCTTAGTTGGACTGGCGATGGCAATATTTCTGGCTGATCGCGTTCCACTGCGTAACATTGGTCTTGGGAGTGGTCATTATTCCGCACTATCAGGAACTCTCGGGGGACTGGCCGCAGGACTCATCTTCGGCGTTTTTGTAACCATGGCGTTATCTATCCTGAGTGCTCGACGTAAAATTCGAACGATTAGCATGCGTCAGCCAATAAGAATTGGCAACTTTGATTTTTTGCTGCCTTCTAATCGGTCAGAGTATTGGACTTTTGCATGGGTGGCTATTACTGCTGGCATTTGTGAAGAAATGCTCTTCCGAGTCCTGGTTATTTATGTTCTACAGCACCAGTTTCCAAGTCTATCGTGGGGAATGATAGTGGCAATCACAGCTCTTATCTTTGGAATGGCCCATTTGTATCAGGGGTGGATAGGAATTGTTGGAACAGGGGTTCTTGGTGCAGTGTTTGCAATGGTTTATTTAACGACGGGGTCGATTTTGCTACCCATCCTCATCCACATGCTATTGAACATGCGCGGTCTTGTCTTGACAAATGGCCGATCGCATCGGGATGTTGAAATGTAAAATGAGTCGCCTAGTGAAATCCTGTATGAAATCCTTACGGTTTCGGGGGCGTATGTCCTGGAAGCGGAATCTGGGGCGTTCCGAATCAGTCGAAAAGGACTATCCACGGGGGTAGCGAATAGAGAGCGAAGGCGGGACAGACGGTATGCCGAGATCCGGCAAGGATGCCAGACCGTGCGCCGAGCAGCGTGGAGGAAAGAAGGCCATGACCAAGCCACATATGGACCGATGGGCGCGGGTTCGGGTCAGAGGGAAGAAGCGATATTTCTGGCTATCGGGCGTGATCGGTTGGGGGATCTCGATGGGGATTCTGGTTGGGGCGATTAACAGACTCGGTGGAACCTCATGGGTGCAATCGGCCTCAAGCCTTGTTCTACTCCCCATCGGAGGATATTTTTGGGATTTCTTCATGTGGCATTGGATGGAGAGACGGTTTCGCAATGTTAGCGGGACGTATTGACGGGTGCGCGAGAAGCGCAGCAAGCGCTGGTTGACTCTTCTATGGCGCGTTCGGAGGCAGAGGTTCATTGTGACCCGCATTACGGCGTTCCTGGCTGGGGGGAAGCACGGCCGGAGCCGCATGCATTCTACGATTGACCAAGCCCTCCCTTGAACGGCAAAAATAGTGACACGGATTATGAGCCAATCTTACGACAAAAAGAATTAGCCAAAACACGGCGAGCACCTTAGACGCCGTCGAGGAGAAGATCCGCGCTCGGAGCATGCCAACGACAGCCGGAACCGCCAGGCCGACTGCCGCCGTAGCCGTCCCACGAATCCATTGCAAAACCCTACCGCGACACGGTGATTGGCGCACTGCGACAAGGGGAGACCCTGTGGATCTGCAATTACAGCATATTTCCCGCGATACGGTGTACAAACAGATAGTGAACCATGTGGCCGATAGACGCCCGAAAGCGGCGGAATCGGAGCCGACACGGTCTCCCCGTCGGACGTCCACTGGCCGGTTGGTCCAGTTCTTGAGCGATTGTTATCACGTCTTTGATGCCGCCGATCCGGCGGCCTTAACCGCGTTTATTCAGTAATACCAAGCCAGCTAGATCGGGCCCCTGGCCCAATATACACGGGATTTGAGACAGATTATGAAGCGGTGAAAAGTAGCCTGAACTATCCGGAGATCAGAAGTGGGCACGTCGAAGGCGTCAACAGCCGGATTAAAATAAATCTGGACGTTGTGAGCGGGCGTTCCCACACACTCGGGCTTTTTGCGACTTTGTTCGGGATTCAACACGGAGACAAAACTCAATTCCGGAGCGCCATAAACTCCAGGAGTCCGCGACGTGGAAGTTGTAGAAGACCTGAGAAGCCGATAATCGTGTTCCCGGCCTCAAGTATGCTTCCGACGTTTTTCATCAACCAGGGAGAATATCGCGCATATTCCCTCTCCTCAATGTCCCTTCATTCGTGCTAAAATCAATCCGTGTTGACCGATTACGGAAGAAGGGACCCAGTCGTGAAATCGACAGTGACCCTCATTGATGCCATTCGCGTCACGCGAGCTTTTGGCATCGGTTTGATGACGATTATGTTTCCGCTTCTTGCGGCCTCCTACGGTTTACATGCCGTGACAATCGGCATCGTTATTGGTGCCAGTGTTTTCTTTGGAGCCATATATACCTATGTGTTTACCCGAAGCGCCTCGCGCTGGGGTCCCATGCCGTTTCTTTTTATCTCCTCCGTCATGTTCTTAGGCTCATCCCTGATATACTTGCAGCATCCCTCGCGAACGGGACTGCTATTTGTCGCTATTCTCGGATTCATCCCGCCTACCGGCGGGATTTTTGCGTCGGCTTTGGAAGAAGGAGCCTTGTCGCATGTTCCCGGTGCCCAACGTACACGTACCTTTGCTGTGTACGGCATGCTGGGTACCGCTGCTACTGCATTGGGCTCCTTGACGGCGGGTCTTCCCCACAGTGCCGGGCTGTCTTTCCATTCCGGGCTCGAAATCCTTCTAACAATCTATGGGGTGATGAGCCTCATCTCCGTTCTGTTATCCACGGTTCTGCTGGCGGCCAATCGCCGCCAAGAAGCCAGGCTTCGGGACATTCCAGAAGCCCGCACCACTCGTGGGCGCCTTAGCGCATCTCACGGAATCGTTTACCGGTTGGCCGCTTTATTTGTCGTCGATGCTTCGGGAAGCGGCATGGTCACCACACCACTTCTCGTCTACTGGTTGCACGTTCATTTTCAAATGTCCACGACGCACCTGGCTCTTCTCTTTTTTGGCACAGATTTGTTGGCAGCCTTCTCCTTCCCTTTGGCGGAGCGGCTGTCGCGGCACCTCGGACTACTCAATACGGCTGTGTTTACCCATATTCCCTCTTCACTTCTTCTTATCGCCGTGCCGTTTTCCCCAAACGGCACGGTTGCTGCCCTTCTCCTTTTATTCCGCGGACTGTTGGTCGAAATGGATGTTCCGACCCGGCAGTCGTACATTGCCGCAGTGGTCCAGCCGACAGAACGTGTGGAGGCAGCGGGTGTCACATCGATTGGAAAACAAATTGGACGCGCCATAGGTCCCGTAGGTGGTGGCTGGATGCTGGGCGCCTTTGGTGCACTCGGCCCTTTTGTGATCGGCGGCACACTTAAAATCGCTTATGACCTCACTCTGTGGTATTCCTTTCGCCATATCAAACCTTCCTCCTCCGACAATATGCCACGGACATCGGAGGACTAGTTCATAGGCCGAGAGCCAGCGCGAGCTTTATGTTTTCTCACCACCATGATCATACCCATGAGTTCAGAAAAAGGCTTGGCATTCGGCATTGGCAGTAGTCTTTCTGATTAAACCAGACGTCCGAAAATCCCGCAGGGTACAACCTCTACCGGTTAAAAAGACAATGCCTCTTGTCCTGGTGGCTGTAACGAAGCGGGTGTGGCGGCATATTTATACTGCTCACGCATAAAATTTATAGTTTTGTGTTCCCCTCCCGATTCGTCCTCAAATTGTTCCCGATAACGCATTCGGGTCATAAGGCATTCGACCTTTGGGCTGAACTTCGTCGAAGATGTCCCTTATCGTGGATCCACACAAAAGAATTGTTCCATAAAGTGTCGTGAATGCGGTCATTGCCATCCGTGGGCAGTATAGGGGCACCGTGCACGGAACCGGGAAATCATGGGCGCCCGCCCTTATTGGCATCACAGTTGGTGCCACGGCAGAGATTGTCGGGAGATCGGGCGGGGATCATTCGCCGGCGTCAAATTCACAAGCCACACACTGTGCGGGATTTCCTTGCCCAAATTAGCTGGGAAACGGGTCTTGGCCGTCGGCGACGGAACTACTCGGGAACTTGATGCCAAGACCATTTGGAAGCCGAATGTGAAGCGACAACATGCGGATACGAAGTTCCGGAAAAAATGATGACTTGGACCGAGTTCTTAACGTTCGCCGTCTGTGCAAAGGGGCTAAGAACTCTGAGTACGATGGTCTACTTCGTAGACATCCTCGTGGAGTCTTTCAAGTGGTGTGTCGTTAAGTAATGTATTCAGTCGGGCGAGGGGGTCCGGGCATGTCAAATTCATGCCAACGCTTTTAAAGCTTTCCGCGACCATGTCCAACTCGATGATGATAATGAGACCGTCATCCGCCTTGTTGCCGGCCATTGTTCCCGTCACCGGATACTCACGATCGAGGTCTTGTCGGGGCAGTCTTAAATTGTTCGTAGGTCACGCCTGGTTTGAGAGTCCGCATGAGTACCGCACGCAACATGAATTTGTCCTCTTCCTCGACATACCCTTTCACCGGAGCACTACGTTTGACAACTTATGAACATTCACGGAGGGTGCTATCCGTTTCAAGTCGTGACAAAATGTGGTTCCGCCCTCATGTGATCCCGCGCGTATTTCAACAAAATATCGTGGATCTATATATTCGGTCATGTAGCTACTCATTGGAGGGGCACGGGCATCATCAAGTAGGGGTTACCCCTACTTGGACGAATTGGCGTAAGAATCATTGCATTACGGAACTTTAGGCGGTTCTGGCACCAAGGGTTCGCCCTGAAAGGCCGTCTGAGCATATTCAAAGACCGGCAATCCTTGCTTTTTGAGGGTCGAAATATCACGCCGGATGCGGCAGAAGATTGCGGCGCGGTGCAGGCTACAAAAGGTTCCGGAAATCTTTTGGTGGAGTGTGATCATCCGCCCATCCTGGTCTGCCTGATTGTTCGGATATCCCCCTGGGAAGTCTCGCATGAGCACCGCGTCCCGCCGAACGTCCAGACCTTCTCATAGGTTCCGCGTTTTCGTTTGCTTCACGCACCCCCGTTTCTTGGACCCCTCCGCGACCTGTTGCGGATTTTCTTCCAATCCCTGACGCACCAGCGCATCATAGGTCGCCGCAAAAGCCGTCAGCTCTTCCGGTGTTAAGACGGTGTGACCCGCCCCGCGGCCACCGCTTTCTTGATCGTCTGGAGATGGGCTATTAAGGCGCGGGCCCACGTCTGGTGGGTATTTTCCTCCACCGCCACGAGTTCGCGCTCATGGTGGGCATTGTACAGTCCATGGTGACATTCGGTGTAGGTCCAGTACGCCGACCACCCATCATGCACGGCGGCTCCTTTAAATGTGGGAAGAATGCCGGCCGCCGCCATGGCCAATACTCCGCGTTTGCGGTGGACGGTATAGTCGGTGAGCGCATGGGTGCCTGCGCTATGGAGCCAGTGCCGTGGTGCCGTCACGTGTAGCCCGGATTCATCGAAATTGACGACAGGTGAAGTCAAGACAGCGTCCTTCAGGCATTCTTCGAATGCCGTTAACTGGGTATACAAAGTCTGCTGCGTATTGTAAAGGGTCCCCTCGCTCACCGGGTGGCCAGTTAAATCAAACACCCCCGCACACAACCGATCCGATGGGAGCAGTGGGTACGTGGAACCATAGCTGAAAAAGGCTTTCAGAGCCGGTCCATATTGGACCGGATAGGGCACGGCATCCGGAAAAGCTCCCGTCGTCGCGTGCTGACACGCGGAACAGACGATCGTTTCCGCCTGATGTTCTGTGACTTCCCTACGCACGACCCAGTCATAGACTTGACGCCGGATCGATGCGGCGGCCGGGCGGTTTTGGAGATCCTCCCCACAGTGCTCACAGCGGGTCGGCGTATGCACGACCACAGGATCCGGATCATTCCGCAAGGCTCACTGGGCCCCAGAATGCCCCGGTTGCCCTCCGCTCGCTTTGCCGCTTTCCTCCCGCCGACTTTTGGGCGTCGGTTTCTCGTAGCCATCACTAGATGGGAGCTTGCTACTATTCCGACTATTTTGATGGAGTTGACGCGTCAGTTCTTTCCCCTGGGCTTCCAAATCGGCTCCGCGCAGGGCCAAGGCCATGACGAGGTCTGCGACCTCATGCGGTGTCTGAGCGCAGGCGGCAATCAGCATCTCGTGCGACCGTCGTAGACGGAGCTCCTCAGTGGAGACGTGTCACCTGGTGACACGCGGATTAAGCCGTCAAGGCCGCGAATCGTTTAATGAGCCTTGACGGGTGTCTTCTTACCATACGCTATGTTCTGGCCCCCAACTAGTCCGTGCTCGCCACAGCCTTGGAGGCAAAACGTTGGCGGCCCGAGTACGCTGGATTGGTCGGGCCGCCAAGGAACGGACGGCTCATTTATCCCAAGTGGTAGATAATCGCCGCTTCCTGGTGTTACCGTGGCCGCAGATCAAGGGTCTGGCGCCGAATTTCCTGGCGGGCGTCGCCCATCGGTTGCCGACCGATTGGGCACTTGGTGCTCTTAGAAACGTTCATAGTACGAGGCGGAACGCGGGGACCGCCCCCTTGGCCTGCCTATCCTAGCGATTCATTGATCGGGAATTATTTCGCGATCGGATCTATTTCTCCTACTTGAAGACCTGGCCAGATCGCTGGCGGCCTAGAACTTCAACGACACGAATCTCGAACCTTCCGCCGCCCTTTGCATTGCTTTCACAGAAACCTATATTTGAAATCTTGGTTCCTCCAGAAGAGCCACACCAATGGCATTTGCATCTGTAATTGGTTGAAAATTACCTGTTTATCAAAGGTTGACGCCATAGCAAGATATCATGTAAAATTCATGTAGTTTCATAGAGTGATTTAAGACTTTTATTACATGAAACAACAGGAGGCAGTAATGAGCGATCATTCAGCCTATACTAACAACTCAACTGTCCGAACGTTCGCGGTGCTAGAGCTATTAGGGCGATCAGGGTTTCCGCTGTCTCTGACCGCTATTGCCGATGCAAGTAACCTTGACAAGGCGACAGTGCGGCGATTTCTAATTACACTGACTGAACTCGGGTATGTCGAGCGAATCGGCAGCGGGGAGTATCGTTTGACCTCCCGAATCTTGGAGTTGTCGACCACGTATTTACGAACGGTGTCATTGCCGCATGAGGCCTTGCCGTTTCTGGAAGCGTTTTGCCGCGAAACCGGGACGGCTACCAGTGTAGCGATTTTAGATGGCACCACGGCCATCTATGTCGCTCACATGTCCGTCACGGAAGCCCTAAGTATCGGCGTGCGAATCGGTACGCGGTTGCCGGCGCACGCCACCGCCGCGGGAAAAATGCTGTTGGCTATGCTTTCGCCAGAGGACGTTGCGAGTCGATATCCTGACGAAATTTTGCCGACCTTTACCGCTTACACGACCACTCGTGTGACGCATTTGATTGGAGCACTTCAGGAAATTCGACGGCAAGGGTGGGCGCTCAATGAAGAGGAATATGAAACCGGAGTGCGGGCTGCGGCGTGTCCGCTGCGGTCGGTTGACGGCAAAGTGATGTCGGTGCTAAATGTGTCGACACGCACCGATCAAATTGACCGTCTGGTTTTCTTTTCGCGAATTTTGCCCAGTCTGCTTCGTACAGGCGATGCGATTAGCCATGCTTTGTCTGAAAAACGAGGGGCGCGGCCTGAATCACCTTGAGGAGGTGTGCATATGTTGGGAGACCTTGACTTGTTTTTGCCCGAGAAGACATTTCGCGCGAGTTGTGATAATGCAGTGGAGTCCCTGGTGACTCCGGCGTTGCTGCAAGCATTAGATCGTAATGAAGTCGCCTATCCAGATGACTTTATTCGACAAATGGGTGAACGAGGGTTGTTAGGGCGCAACGTGCCGAAAGAGAATGGGGGACCGGGTGGGACATTTTTGGAAGATGCCATGGTGTCGGAACTGACAGGGTATCATGGTACGGCCACGATGGCTTGTGCGAGGACCTTCACTGCCCACATTGGCTATGTGCTCAGTCGTTATGGATCCAAGACCATACAAGAACGATTTTTGCAGCCCATGCTCGCGGGCACCATGATTGCCTGCCAAGGGATGACGGAACCCGGGGCTGGCTCGGATCTGTCGCGTATCGAATCGCGGTTGGTGCCGGATGGGTTAGGGTGGCGTCTGAGGGGTCAGAAACGCTTCGTGGATGGGGCTCAGACGGCGGGATTCATGCTGGCGGCAGCGCGTTTGGGTGAATCCACAGACCCGCGTCGGGATTTTGTCGCGGTCGTTATCGACACGCGCGATCCAGGCTTTATCATCAGGGAAGTTCAAAACGATTGGCACGGCTTCCGGGGCATGGGATCAGCTTGGGTCGAGTTTCGCGATGTGCATGTCGACCCAGAGAATGTGGTGGGAGTCCCCGGGCAAGCATGGACACTCTTTATGGAAGAACTGATCGTGGAACGGGTCGTCATGGCCCGCGCACAATTAGGGCAAGCCGAACGGGCATTGCGAATTGCAACCAATTATGCGCAACATCGGAACACTTTTGATCGCCCTCTCTTCGACCATGAAGCGGTCTCGTTTCGGTTAGCGCATGCAGCGGCTCAACTGGATGCCGCCTATTTACTGGATAATCGTGCGGCACGTTTGTTAGACCAGCATTCGGGTGACACGATTGGTCGGAACCATGAACTCGAGGCCGCCATAGCAAAATACGTGGGAACCGAGGCGGCGTGGCAGGCGGCCGACGACGCTATCCAAGTGATTGGGGGAATGGGGTATACCACGAAATACCCCGTTGAGCGAATTCAACGCGACACCCGTGCCGCTCGAATCACTGGAGGGTCGAGCGAAATGATGCAACTGATCATCGCTCGCCACCTCAAGAAAGAATGGGTGGATGCAACATTTCGCGAAGACTTGGTGGGGCATGAAGTGGATGGTTCACCCGTATTCAATGGCTGGAATCCTGCACCCGAGGGGTTTCACCCCACGGACAAGCAGCGTCTGTGGACGATTCAAGCGGTGGAGTCTCCTCGGGGTTCGGGCAATGACTAAGGGTCCGCTGGATGGCATCACGGTTGTCGACCTCTCTCGCATACTGGCTGGACCCTTTCTAACCATGTGTCTTGGTGATATGGGGGCGCGCATCATCAAAGTAGAGCAACCTCATCACGGAGACGATACACGGAGTTGGGGACCCCCGTTTCTTGGCATGGATAGTGCATATTTTTTATCCCTAAATCGCAACAAGGAATCTATTACCGTTAATCTGAAAGATTCGCGGGGGCAGAACATTGTTCACCGATTGGTGAGCCATGCTGATATCGTCGTAGAAAACTTTCGGCCACATGTGCTAGAGAGGTTAAACCTGGACTACTCGGTATTGCAGGCGCTAAATCCCGGACTCATTGACTTGCATATTTCTGCTTTTGGTGAGGTGGGTCCCTATAGCAATCGTCCCGGGTATGATCTGTTAGCGCAAGCGATGGGGGGGGCGATGTCCGTGACCGGGCAGCCCGGGGGTTCCTCCGTGAAAACTGGCTATCCCGTGGGAGATTTGGGGGCGGCGATGTTTGGATTAACCGGAGTGCTAGCGGCCTTGCATCAACGGTCCCAGACGGGCCAAGGCCAATATCTGACCACGTCATTGTTCGAAACTCAATTGGCATTTCATTTGCATTGGGCTATGAATTATTTTCTCACCGGCAATATACCGGAACCTCTAGGAACAGCCCACCCCAATTTGGCCCCCTATCAAGCATTCTCGACCGCCGATAATGCGCTAGTGCTGGCGGTCGGCAACGATACGTTGTGGCAGAAGCTGTGTGACGCATTGTCGGCACCGCACCTGGCACAAGATCCGGCTTTTCAACACAACGCTGACCGCGTGCGCAACCGCTCGTCGCTTGTTGCGTCATTGAATGAAATTTTTTTGCGTCAGCCGCGGGATTTTTGGTTGGAGCGGCTCGAAAAGGCGGGCATTCCTTCGGGCCCGATTTTGACAATTCCTGAAATCTATCAGAGTTCCCAAGTGAAGGCTTTGGATTCCGTCCAAACGATTTCCCATCCACTCGACGAAGAATTGCCCCAAGTGGCCTTCCCAGTGCATTTCTCATCCAGTGACGGGGTCTGGTTGCGCGAACCGCCCCCGTTGTTGGGGCAGCACACCAGTGATGTCTTGCGGGAATTGGGCTACAGTGCGGAAGTTATCGCGACTTTAGCTGACGCAGGGGTGGTTTAGCATCTTATTGGCGCAAAAATCGAAATATAAGGAAGGAGAGGAAAATCATGAGTGGTGTGTCGGATAGCTCGTCGTTATCGGAAACCATTTCTCACCTTAACGCCCGCATGGATCGTTTGCCTTTTTGGGGGGTGTCTGGTGGGGCCAAGGCAACGTTGGCCCTCGCTTATTTCTTTGCCTTTTATGACATTATTTCGATCGGTGTCGCGCTGCCCACGATTGCGAAGCAATTTCATTTGGCGGGGGCGGCGTTGGCTTTGCCGATCACTACGAATCTGTTTGGGTACATTGTGGGGGCGTACGGCTTTGGCACGATGGCCGATTATCTGGGCCGTAAGCGGGCCCTGCAGTGGGCTTTATTGGCCCTGACTCTCGGTGCGACGCTCACCGCATTTTCCTGGAACGACGCATCCTTAGCCGCGTTTCGCTTTATTACCGGGATTGGTACGGGAGCGCAGATCTCTCTGTGTGCCACCATTATTACGGAATTATCTCCGGCATCGCGTCGGGCGCGAAATCTTCAGGTCAATATCATTTGGGCCGGTGTGGGCGATGGGGCGGCTCCATTCATTGGGTTGGCATTGTTAGGCATACCTCTATTGGGCTGGCGGTTCGTGCTAGGTTTTGGGGTTCTCGCGATTATTCCGTTAGTGTTAACACGGACCTTGCCGGAATCTCCGCGGTGGCTTGTTTTGCACCATCAAGATGGAAAAGCCAGTCAGGTTGTTCAAACATTTGAGACCCAAGTGCAAGCTAAAGTGGGTCATGCGCTCCCAAAGCCTGCACCGTTACCAGCGGAGTTGCCAGGTCACGGATTTCCGACCGGCGCGTTGTTGCGTCCCCCTTATCTTGGGAGATTACTGGTAGCATTAGGTTATTGGATTTTGACCTACGTGACAGTGTACGGCTTTTTAGGATACGAACCTTTGCTCCTTGGTCATATGGGACTATCGGCTCCCCAAAGTCTGCTGTACACAGCATTGGGCGATATTGCCTTTCCTATTGGAGCAGCCATGCCATTGCTCTTGTTAAAAACGATGCCCCGCAAGTATATTTTGTTGGGATCGAGCCTAGTTTTTGCGGCAGCGCTGGCGCTATTAGCGGTCAGTCACTCGGGATTGATGGTGTTCTTCGGAGCATTCTTGGTGGCGCTAATGATTTTGGTTAACTCGGGTGTAGGTTATACTTACACTTCGGAAATTTTTCCCACTCGCGCTCGTGCCTCTGCCACATCATTGTCGGACGGTATTGGTCACGTGGGGGGAGTGGTTGCGCCGTTTGTTGTGATCGCGGCATTAGGGATGTGGAATGCGCGTGGCACATTTTTTATGCTAGCTGGGTTTATGGCAGTCTGTGCGGCCTTTATCGCCATCGCGGGACTACGCACCAAAGACGACGCCCTGACCGTTTTGGCAGAATAGGTAGGGAAATCTTTGGTGCAGATGCCTAACGGAGTGTTCTCACCTCTCGCGGGTGGATTTGCGCTTGAAGGTGTAGACGTGATGGATTCCGTGGGGGGTGCAAGAGTGTGCATCCGCTCCTGTCTTCAGTTGGTCCTACAAACGAAGGGGAAATTGCGACTTTCACGTAGTAGATAGGTCAGATGAAGCACTCAGAACGCCATTTTGCCGGACGGGATCGCCTTTTTCCTTTATGCTAGGGGGCTCTTTGGAGCCCTCACATTTCAACCTATTATGTTCCAGTTTTTTGGTCTGAATATCTTGGGGTGAATCCGCTTATGCTATGTGGCTCATTCCCGAATCCAGTGATAGGGGCTGTACATCGCTGTGGGGCGCTGTTGCCATTGAATGATGCCACCCAACGTCTGTTTCAAACGGCGGACGATAGAAGGCATGCGTGTGTTGTTCGGCCGCAGTCTTCTGCTGAACCTCCACACGGATCAATCTGGGGAGAGGGTCAGGCAAGCACTGGAGGACTTTCTTACAGAAACGATAAACCATAGACCGTTACGGTATATTATCCGTTTTTCGATACCGAGGCATCAGGTGACGTCCGAAAGCTCTCCCACATAGGCTCTCCCAGCCGGGGCTCCCAACTGTCGGGCAATCCGGACACCGCATCCCAACGATGAGCCTCCTCCGTAGTAAACCATGGTGCGTCGTTCCGATCACGGATCACCATGCGTCGCCATTCCTCATTAATGATGGCTTGAATTTTCTCGATAGCTTCTTCCTGCTCGTTTTGGAACAAATGCCGGAAACGTCCTTGCAGTGACAGCCACTTAACCACGGGAACCGGTTCCGACGGCCGATAGGTCAAGCGCCAGTGTCCTTCAATCACTTCGAGAAGCGGCCAATATCCTGACTCCACCGCCAACTGAACCACCGACACCGCGTCTCGTGGCTCATGTCCCCATCCGGGCGGGCAAGCCGACAGCACATTGAGGAAAGCTGGTCCATCGGCATGGTACGCCTTCTGCACTTTTTCACTCAAGTCCTGCCAATGCGACAGGGCCGCCTGCGCCACATACGGGATGCGATGCGCGGCGACAATCTCCGTGATGTTCTTGCGGGGTTCGGGTTTGCCGATGGCCACGCGGCCGCCGGGACTCGTCGTCGTGGACGCCCCAAACGGGGTGGCACTCGACCGTTGTATCCCGGTGTTCATGTAAGCCTCGTTGTCGTAACAGACATAGATAAATCGGTGACCACGCTCCAAGGCCCCGGACAATGCTTGAAGACCAATATCATAGGTTCCCCCGTCGCCAGCGAACACCACCAGTGTGATCGGCTCCGACAGCACCCCCTTTTTGGCCAGTGCGTGATAGGCGACCTCGACGCCGCTGGCCACAGCGGCTGCGTTTTCAAATGCCACATGGATCCACGGGACCTGCCATGCGGTAAATGGATAACGGGTGGTGGCGACTTCAAGGCAACTGGTCGCGTTCATCACGGCCACGCGGCCGGGAATACTGGAGAGTACGGTCCGCACTATACTGGGAATTCCACAGCCTCGACACAGCGAATGGCCGGGTCCGAATCGGGGTTCCGCTTGGGCTCTTAAAGCCATATCCTTTATGTTGGCCATCAATCTTCCTCCTGTTCCATTTCCCGTCCAACTAGGTAGTGCGGCACGCCCTGACGGAGTCGATCAGAATAAAGCCCCTCGAACACGGTTTGAAGCCCAACCGCGGGCACGTCACGGCCGCCAAGCCCATAAATCACACTAACCAGTTCTTGGGAGTGTGCGACACTGGCGGCCACGTCTAAAAACAGCGGCGGCAACGTGCCGGGAGAGCTCGCCTTATCCATCACTGCCACCTTCGACACACGAGCCAGCCACTGTCTCACCTCCGCTCGTGGAAAAGGACGGTAAAGACGGATTTGCAGCAACCCCACCCGAAAGCCGCGCAATCGCATTGCATCAACCACCTCTTTCGCGGTTCCCGCGTGCGATCCCATCATCACCAACGCGGCCTCCGCATCGTCAAGCCGATACGCTTGCACCGCTGAATAACGACGGCCCGTCAAGTAAGAGAATTCCTCGCTCACGTGATCGAAGATGTCGAGTACACCCTCAACTGCCCGAATTTCTTGTCGCTTCAATTCGAAATAACTGTCCGGCATCGCAAAGGGTCCGTAAGTTCCGGCCTCTCCCGCTAAAAGTGGCGAGGGATACGCGTAAGGACCCACAAAAGCCTCTACCTGGGTATCAGGCAATAACTCGACCGGTTCCGCAGAGTGGGTAATCGTAAAACCGTCGAGCCCTACCATCACCGGCAACAGCACATGGTGGTCTTCGGCCAGTCTCGTGGCAATAATGGTGAAATGGTACGCCTCCTCCGCATTTTCCGCGAAGAGTTGAACCGCTCCGCTGTCGCGCGCCAACATAGCGTCCGAATGGTCACCGTGAATATTGATCGGCCCCGACAAAGTGCGGTTGCCCACGGCCACCACAATCGGAGCACGCATGGACGCAGCCAGGTAAATCACCTCTACCATCAGTGCCAGCCCTTGTGAAGCGGTGGCGGTCATCGTGCGCGCACCGGCCAAGGCGGCTCCTACTGCGGCACTCATTGCCGAATGCTCGGACTCGATATCCAACACATGCGTATGACAGAGTCCGTCCGCGACAAATTGGCTGACGGCCTGGATGATTGGTGTCTGTGGAGTGATCGGGTATACGGGAAACACGTCAGGATCGATCTGACGGATCGCGTGGGCCACGCCTTGGGCACCGGTCATCACTGTCAGCGCACTTAAATCCAAACCCGGCCCATGAAACGGCACTCGCTTCATAAGCTCTGCACCTCCTGAATCCGGCCCCATCGGTCCACAGGGGTTTCTTCATCGACCATGACTACCGCCTGCGTCGGGCAGACGGCGCTACAAATTTCGCACCCTTTGCAAAAATTGTAGTCGAAGCCGGAAAATGTGGTACCCTCAATGACCACGGACGAATCAGGACAAAACTGCCAACACAAAAGACAGTTCACGCACTGGCTAAGAGTGACGGCCGGCTTCTTTCCCATGCGCCATCCGCCGGTATGAGGCACTGGGTGGTCATTCGGGCGTATCATAGCTCCAGGACGGTCCCACAGTCCACTCTGTCTCTCTTCGGTCATCTTTGTTCCCCCTTCCCGATCACTCCCGTTCCCTAGCGGCGACCCAAAGGCACCATGCCCAGGCCGTAGCGAAATCCCTCTGCGACCGCTTGCCGAGCGGCGTTGCGCGCAGATATAGGCAGACGCGATAGCACTTCAATAGAGGCGTCTAATAGTGTTTCGCACGACGGTTCTCCCAGCCAAGCTCCCACCACTCCCGCCATCACGGTATTGGCATATCGAGACCCCATGTTTAGGGCCATTTCGTCTCCCGGCACCGAGAGTACGGTGACCGGAAATCTTGACAAGTCCAGGGCCCGACCGGCTTGGCCGATGTTGACGATGAGTACCCCCTCACTTCCCAGCCCTTCGGCCACGCTTTGCTCCGACAGCAAAGACGGATCCAAGACGACGGCAATATTGGGTTCGGTGATTGCCGCATGGATTCGAATGGGGCATTCATCGACCCGGGTATAGGCCAAAATCGGGGCTCCGGTTCGTTCCGGCCCATATTCTGGGAAAGCCTGTACATAGCGACCCGTCTTCAAAAAAGCCACGGCCAAGAGTTGCGATGCCGTCTTCGCACCCTGTCCGCCTCGACCGTGCCAGCGAATTTCCAACATTAGTCCTCACCCGCCAAATATCGATGAATGTCTTCAGCCGCCCGTTTTCCCCATTGCACTGCTTCTACCACGCTGACCCCACCAACCGCGTCCCCGCCTGCAAAGTATTTTGGATTGGGGGTACGAGTGCTATCGGCGTCCATCACCAACCGCCCGTGGTCAAACCGGATTCCTGAAATCCATTGTTCGAGTTCGGTGCGTGCCACTTGTCCGACTGCCATAATTGCGGTATCTGCCGGTAATCTAAAAATTGCGCCGGGCACTGGTTCAGGAAAAAATCTCCCGACCTTGTCGGGAACCAATTCTTGATATTGGCATTCGACCGCGTCCAACCAAGCCTCTCCCAAAAATCCCACCGGTGAGGCTAGCCAGTGAAACCGGATCCCCTCTGCCTCCGCCTCGGACACCTCATAGTCGTATGCCGGCATTGAGTGCCGATCACGCCGATAGATGACAGTCACCTGTTCGGAGCCTAGGCGAACCGCTTCCCGGGCGACATCAAGTGCAGTGTTTCCGCCCCCGATAACTACGGTGGAGCGGCCGATGGCGGGTGGCCGTCCGCTCTTTAACGCCCGAATAAATGGCAATGCTTGCCATACGCCGAACAACCGATGTCCTGGCACATCAAGTTCCATATCCTGTCCTAACCCCACGCCCAAAAATATGGCGTCCGCCTCCTTCTCCAGCTCCGAAAACGCATCGCGACCTGCCACGCGGGTATTGAAGCGAAACTGGACCCCGGCACGCGTTAGGGGTTCGATTTCATCGGGAAGGGGAGCCACGCGTTGCCGATAGGGGGCAATGGCGTACCGCACCAGCCCGCCCGGTTCTGGATTTTGATCATAGATGGTCACCTGATATCCGTGCTGCACCAACTCCGCAGCGCAAGTCAACCCGCTGGGCCCCGCCCCAATGATGGCTACGCGTCGACTCTGGCCTCGCCGAGACACGAGATCGATCGCCGCCCGATTCGATACCGCATGGGCCGCATTGCGCTGTAATCTGGCGATGGCCACCGGTCGCTGTCCCACATGATTCAGTACGCATGCTCCTTCACACATTACCGGGGTTGGACACACGCGAGCACAGGTACCTGCGAGGGGATTACTCGAAAACACGATGTGTCCCGCACGGTCCTGGTCTCCGCGGCGAATTGCTGAGACGAACCTGGGGATGTCGATACGGGTCGGGCAAGCCAGCGTGCAAGGAGCCGGAGCATAAGGACCTCCGCATTCTAAGCATCGGCTGGCCTCTTTTTGCGCTTCGAAGGCAGTCAATGGCGGCTTTAATTCACGAAACATTTCGTCCAATTGCACACTCACCCAGTCCACCGCCTTTTGAAAAGGTTCCGTTTAGACACTAATATCATTGTGGACACGACGCCTGGGATTTGTAAGGGCCATTGGACCCGTTTATCAGGTACGATCTATCCCTTTGCAGCAGGCCCGAGCGGAACACCCACCGTTTTTTCGCGAAAAGGGCCGTTCAGCATGCCGCTGAAAACACCTCTATCCGCATCCGATCTTCACTAAGGTGGCATGATAAAAGTAATTCTAATTTTGCAAAGACAGTTCATAATTATCCACAACCCGGGATGATAGTATCAGGAAAATCACGGATCCATCACCAATAGAATACCCTCTTAATTCGCGAAAGGGTCGGTGTTCCCAATGGCGTTTACCTTCCAGCAGGAGCAAATCATTCGTGACAAACTTTTAGGCTTGGCCCCGTAGCTCAACGAACGATCGCGCCGAATATGGGAAGCCCGTGCACTCGGAGTTGGTGGGGTCGCTATGGTAGCGCGGGCGACGGGCCTCCACCGTGATACCAGCAGGCCTGCAAGAGCTCAAACAGCCCATGGCCGTGCCCGTGGACCGTATTCGGAAAAGCTGGCGCAGCCTAATGGAAAAAGATCCGACGGTTCAAGGCGGCCAAGAGGCCGCCACCCGCTTAACCCCTTCCCGGCTTCGCCCGGGAAGGGGGCGCAGGCATTATGTTCAATGATGGTTATTGCTATTCACCACTCCAATCAATGGATCCAATGAATGGGAACTGGGCGAGTTGCCGAGTCAAATCGGCGGTGATTTCTTGAAGATGTTCAGTGGTGTCGGCTTCAGCACGAGCTACTAAAGCGGGTTGAGTATTGGATGCTCGGATAAGTCCCCACCCATGGGGAAACACGACGCGAAGGCCGTCTACAGTGATGACGGACACCAAAGGGTCTTCTCGGTAGTGACTCAGCAATGTTTGTACCACGGAGGTCTTTTGGTCGTCAGGGCAGTCGATGCGCACTTCAGGCGTGGAAGGCGGGGTAGGAACATCGGCCAGCAGCGCGGAAAGGGGTTGGTCCGTATGGGATAAAATGCGCAATAGCCTTCCGGCCGCGTAAAATGCGTCATCATAACCAAAATATTCATCGGCGAAGAACATGTGTCCGCTCATTTCACCGGTAAATATGGCATTTAACTCCCGCATTCGCGCCTTAATCAGGGAATGTCCCGTCTTAAAGAATTCAGGTACGCCTCCTAAACGCTTAACTTCGTCATACAGAGTTTGGGAACACTTCACTTCAATGATCGCAGGGGATCCAGGACTTTTTGCTAAGATTTCTCTCCAATAGAGGATCATCAAGCGATCCCCCCATAAAATCTGCCCCTGCTCGTCCACCACTCCGATGCGGTCGCCATCGCCATCAAATGCAATACCCAGATCTGCGTGCTGTTCCTTGACGGCAGCAATGAGGTCTACCAAATTCTTGGCAACCACTGGGTCTGGATGGTGATTGGGAAAGGTGGGATCGGGCGTGCAGTATAAGCAAGTGGCCTCAGGAATGCCAAATGTGGTCATAACATCATGCGCAAACAAACCTGGGGTTCCGTTGCCGCAGTCAACCACCACTTTGAGAGGGCGCGATCCCAATTGGATTTTTTCGCCAAGCATTTGCAAGTAAGCCGGCACCGGATCGGTGTGGGAGATGTGACCGTTGCCCCGTCGAAACTGACCAGCCTCCACCATCTGGCGGACTTTTTGAATCTCATCGCCATAAATAGTTGCTTGGCCTCGGGCAAGTTTAAATCCATTATATTCTGCCGGATTATGGCTGGCGGTAATCATGACCCCGCCTTCAATTTTGTAGTGTATTCGCGCAAAATAGAAAATCGGCGTCGTCACTTGACCAATGTCGATAACGTCAATTCCTGTGGACACCAGCCCCTTTGTCAGAGCATCCCGATAATCCGGGGACGAGGCCCGGCTATCCCAACCGACGAGACAATGGGTAAGGCCAAAATCCTGAAGGTACGTGCCAAAAGCCATTCCTAATTGTTCCACGCCTGCGGGTGTGATATCTTTGTCCACAACGCCGCGCAAATCATATTCGCGAAAGATCTCTGGACTTAACAACATGGGTTATCGCCTCTCTCTTGGACTTCTGCTTCCAATGATACCCAAACCATTAAATTCTGCGCTAGATGCGCCGCAAACTATTATGACGCCTGGGGTTTTAACAGCTTGCCTTGACATTATCTAAACTTGTTCGTGTTATATTAATATGAGCAAGATGGCAACGGTAGCCGAAACGGCAAAATTCCTGGGTGTATCGAAGTCCACCCTCCGCCGGTGGCGAGAACGACCATTGCTTATGCTCGGGTATCAAGCCACGACCAGAAAGCGGATCTGGAACGGCAGGGCCGGATGTTGGAGATGTTCTGTTCCGCTAACGGATGGTCATTCGAAATCCTCTTGGATCTCGGATCGGGAATGAACTATCACAAGCGCGGTCTCCGGAATCTCTTGGAGAGAATCGTCGCGGGGGATGTGGACCGCCTCGTTCTCACCCATAAAGATCGATTGCTGCGTTTCGGCGTGGAGTTGGTATTCGCGATCTGTGAGATGAAGGACATTGAGGTCGTCATTATCAACAAAGGCGAGGAGCCCACTTTCGAAGAGGAACTGACCCAGGACGTGCTCGAGATCATCACGGTTTTTTCGGCGAGGGTTTACGGCAGCCGGAGTCACAAGAACAAGAAAATGATCGAGAAACTGAAGGAGGCGGTGGAAGAGTGACGCGAACCATCCAGTGGCTTTCCAGCGTGCTCAACACCGGCAAGTGGGCGGCGATTCTGGCTCTCGTCACGGCCTATGCCCTTCAAAAGGATGCCTTTCTTCGGACGCTCGCCAGGTCGGACCGGTGGGCTGACCTGGATAGTCCCCGAAACTTCCGGAATCAGGACAAGAAAACGCGGGTTAACTTCTGGAAACTGCCGGTCCATCTTTACGACCGCGCCCTAGCCGATGCCGTGGATACGATGAAACGCTGGATTCTGGCCGCCATCGCCCAGGCGCATGTCAAGGAAAAACTCTTGCGAACATTCCAGGGCCGCAGCGGCGGTGTGCCTTCTGGGTACTCCAAAAGTTTGCCCGGATCGGGGCGGTGCTAAGAGGCGAGGCTCCAGAACCTCCCTTCGCGATCCCTTTAGGGGAACGCAAGACGGTAGCCCGTTTGCTGCGACGGCTACTGCGGAACGCCCTGTCATTCACCGCGGGTTCATCTCCGCCGCTCGTTTGCACTGGACAATTCTCTCTACCGTTTCTTCACACATAACCCAGACTCCGCGTGTCAATATATGGTAAATGGTTATTCAAATAGACAGAATATTCCGCAAAGGAGTTAGCCTATCGGATGGTGAATTATCCGGGTATGAATACACCTCCATCCTCGACGTCCA
>JAJZZP010000187.1 GCA_021797515.1 Bacillota bacterium
GGCCTCCGACCGATATGACAAGATGACGGAGATGGCCGCAGGCCATCTCCGTGACCCAACATGCCTCGAACCAAAATTCCGTCAAATGGCTGAATCGCCTTCTCTAGGGGGTACCTGAATAGTTACCAAGTTTCAGACCAAGCGGATACCGGATCGATGAAATGCCGAAATCACGGGGGCAACCCTTGGTGCTGGTTGTGAAGCGAATGAACTAGGAGCTTGTTCAAAAACTGATGGGCCATGGAATAGTTATCCACAATCTAGTCTGTTGGACGATCAGGCGCTCGCATCGTGCCGCCTTCTGTGTGCTAACGAGTGGGCGGCCGTCTGTCCTCACGTCCTACGCAGTCTGAGGATCGACTGCTACAACCCCTAAATTCCCCATTGCTTTCCAGCAACGGACCCGATTATTGGCTAAATTCGTAATTGGCTAAAAGTACCATAGGCGTCGTAATTTTTAAAAAAGGCCTGTAAAAATGTCGATATGTGGCAAATACGACTGGAAAGCATTGAATTCCTTGACTCTTCCAAATTTATCTATTCAGAGTTGTCGAATGCTACTGGAAAATTTGGATAGTGTTTCATCAAAATTTCAATTGTATTATACATATGCGGCAGTTGCCAACAGGCGACTGGCGCCGGATTGGAGGGAGAGCCGATGCCTTCGGCCCAATTGCTTGTGATGATTTCCCGATTGACGGGTATCTTGGTGGACTTGGCAGGTGGTGTGTTTACGCTGGTAATGGTCTATGGTGGGATTCGATTGATGGTAGCGCATAGTCCCAGAGCGGTGCAAAGCTCCAAGGAGCTCATGGGGCGCGCAGCGATTGGCCTGGCTTTAATCTTGCTGGTTGACTTGATTCGTCAATTGTTGCAATATGTCGTCTCTTAATCCTTTAACGTGGTCTCTGGAACAGTTGTCACGATGGGTTGATGAAGCACTGGTACAAGTTGCGGGTAGCTTGTTTCGCCAGGTCGTATTTGCTCCCATTCGTTGGAGCGCCATTGCAAGTGATCTTTATCGCACCAATTTGGACTTGGCTTTAACTGCGCTGTGTCTGGGACTGGTATGGAATCTAATCCAACATATGTGGCCAATATGGGGAAACCGGATGGCTGGGACTTCGGTTCTCTCTTTGGAAAGAACCGTCACTGCAGCTCTGATGGCAGTTGCGGCGCTCCCCGTGATACGTGGGTTGCTGGAGGTTAATGATGATCTAGTCAGAAGTTTTACCACTCATTTGCCGACCGCTGCGGTGACAAGTTCTTCTCCACTGGAACTGTCTCTCAATCCGCTTTTGACGTTGGTGTTAGGAGCCATCGTGCTGGGTCTTTTGGTCTATCTGGGAGTGTTTTATGCGTTGCGCACGGTGGAAGTGTACATCCTTACGGGGTTAATTCCATGGTTTATGGTGCTGTGGGCAAATGATAGAGATGATGGGTGGCTTGGAAACCTATCGCGAGAGCTATTGGCGGCGATCTTCGTGCAATGTCTTCATGCGATGGTATTTTGGCTTTTTGTTCAGATGGCGGTGCATACATCGTCACTGGCTGATGAATTTTTTCAAGCTGGGGTGTTGTGGTACATGACTAAGATACCAGACCAATTGCGCCGACTATTTGGCACCGCAGGCAGTCGCGGGCGGCTACTCCCATGGATGTAAGCCGTATTGTTCCCATACCGTTGGCCAAAGACCCCACTGTTTTGTGGGGGCTCCACCTCAAAGATTTGATTTGGCTGGCCATAGGTGTGGTAGCCGACTTAGCATTATGGCCTCGCAATCAAGTACAGGCGACCAACGTTGTTGCGATGGCACTGATTAGCGGTGTGAGTTTGGCTTTGGCTTGGGGCAAATATGAAGAAGTACCGTTGACCGAATGGTTGTATTTGATGCTCCGGTATCTAGTGAGGCCCAGAACCTACATCTCTCACTAGGCCGTTTAAAATAAATTGATTGAGGTGGATTAGATGGTAGTGTCCTTAAACCGACTATTGCCAATTCGTGCGATTGGCCCTGGAATTTGTCTCATTGGGCGGGACCGATTTTCATTAATCATGGAGGCAACGCCAGTAAATTTCTCATTGCGGTCTTTGGGGGATCAGGATCGTTTGGTTCACGGTTATACGGCATTTCTCAACGGACTGCATTTTCCGGTAGAACTTTTGGTGAGATCCGACGTATTACGTTTGGACGATTATTTGGGGGATTTGAAATCCCGTGAGGAGGAGATTGAACCAGCGTTGCGGCCCTCTTTGAGCGATTATATCGATTTCATACAAGAGGCCGTATCGGTACATCACTTGCTGCGACGACGGTTTTTTGTGATTTTGCCGTGGCAAGGATCCGATAGCAGAAGTCGTCCGCTGCGTCGCGGGGAGGTGTTGTGGCAAGAGGCGGAACAGGAACTTTTCCGACGCCGGGATATTATTACTCAAGGTATGCGCCCATTAGGCATTCGGCTTCGCATGTTTTCCAGTGAGGAAACATTTAAATTTTTCTATGCCAGTTTAGGAGGTGGACAGCCGTTGCCGCCGGGGGTCAATTGGGCATGGGACTAATAGACCGTTTTTGGTCGCGAAAGGCATTGTCTACGATCTCGGCCGTACTTCCTGACGCTATTCGATTTGGTTCCGATAAATGGCAGATGCATGGACACTGGTACCGCAGTTTTGTAGTGGTAGCCTATCCGAGAGAAGTGCAAGCGGGATGGTTTGAACCACTTCTCCGCTTTCCACGTCCTCTGGTCCTGACGATATTTTCCGGACCCGTTCCGATTGATTCACAGCTGGGTTCCATGAACCGCTCATTGTTATGGAATTTGGGAGAGGAGGAGGCTAACCGGCGTTCAGGTCGGTTAGCTGATCCGGTTCGCCATACAGCGATAGAAGATGCCGAACGAATCCGGGGGAAAGTGGCTCGGGGCGAAACCCGGTTGATTGAAACCCACTTGACCGCCACATTGTGGGCCGAATCTTTGGAAGCGTTGGACGATGCGTCCAACTTGCTGATGGGATTGGCATCGGGAATGCTTGTCGTGATGCGTTTGTTACGGTATCAGCAAGACCTGGGACTGCAACGAATGCTTCCCGTTTTTGGACCGCCGTCGCATCCCCGAGAAATGGATGCCCATGCGTGGGCTACACTGTTTCCCTATGCTTCGCAAGAACTCATCCATGAACATGGACAAGTATGGGGAGCCAATGCCCAAACTCACTCGTTGGTGATTGTCGACCGGTTTCAACTGCCGTCTCCACACTCGGTAACTGTAGCCTGGTCGGGCGCAGGCAAAAGCTTCGCCGCGAAATTGGAAATTTTGCGGACTCGTTACCGGGGAATTCCCGTAAAGGTATTGGATCCCGAGGGAGAATACCAGGTTTTGGAACACATCGGAGCGCACATTTGGAAGATTGGGGATCCGGGCAATCCGGAGTTTCCTTGGGATCCCTTCCTAATCGAGCTGAATGACACCCCGGAGGAGACGGAACGTCAAGTCGATTTTTTACTGCGGTTTGTGGAACGACTGGATCCTAACATCAAACAATTGACCTCGACTTTGGAACGGGCACTTTGGCGGATTATTAGACGACACCAGTCATCAACTGCGCTTGACACGGGAACCACTTTGGTATTTCGGCAGCAAGCGGAGATCGTGTGCGATGACAAAATATTGTTGCGAGAACTCGAGACAATAGATTCGGCGATGAGCGAACGTATAGAGGCCGTGGTACATCGTTGGCGAGTATTGGCCCCGTCGGGGGCAAAGTCCGGATTTGCTTGTGAGGTGTTTGACTTGAGTCGGCTTACCGAAAAAATGAAAGCCGCGGCATATTTGGCACTGACAGAATATATCGCACGCACGGTGGCCGAGGTTCCCCGCCAGTTAGTCGTTTTTGATGAAGCCTGGCATTTGCTGAATGATCAGAACACCGCATTGTATCTGGAATCACTTTATCGACGAGCGAGAAAGTGGGGCACAGCTTTAGCTCTTCTTACCCAAGACATCGGTGATTTTACTCGTAACAAAGCGGCTGAAGTGTGCCTAAGGAATTCTCCAATTGTTTTGCTATTGCGGCAGCACCCTGAGAGTTTGGCGGAGGTGACCCAACTGATGCGGTTAGAAGTCGGGGAAGTGGAGTTGTTGAATTTTGCTCAAAGAGGACAAGGGATTTTAATTGTCGGTGATGACCACGTGCCACTAAATGTGTTAGCTGCTCCCCATGAAGTGCGTCTTATCAATATGGCAACTGCGAGGTGAGATTATGGCGGTTTCTTTCAAGGTCCCACGTTCCGGCGCTATTGCAATGATTGTTGCGGGGGTGTTATACGCCGCGTTGAGTGTTCCCCATCTATTCGCACACTCTGTCAAATTACCGGTGGCTACTCGCTACGTTTCTGGTGGGGAGCCCTTGCAACCCAGCGATTTTACGATGGCCACGGTGACGGCAAAGCCTTTGACTATGTCTTCTAACCAAGTGCTGAAAGATACGTTAGTACCAGGCCAAGTGATTACGGGTGCACTTCTAGGGACGTCGCCGCATGTGTCTGGAGTATTAGTGGCAGTGACGCCGTCCACCGCAGCAGACATTGAAGTAGCTTCACCCGGCAGTGTGGTTTCTATTATCGTAATAACCAGCACTGGCCAGATGTGGCGCTCATCGGCAGTGCCAGTAGTGAGCACCCCGATCGGCAGCAATATCTTAGGCACTCAAACCAATGCAGTATTATTGCGGTTGTCTATGTATCAAGCCGAGAAATTTTTAAGGATGTCAACGCATGCCCAGGTTTTTTTGGTAGGGGTGGCGCGATGATGGTGGTAGCCACTGGGCATAGCCAAGTTCAGCAGTTTGTTAAAACAACCCGACCCAACGTGCGCACGGTCGAGACTTGGGCCGAGGTTTTACAATTGTTGCCGCGCACTCGTGCGCTGTTTTTAGGTGAACGGTTATCGGGACGTCCGAATTGGGAACAAGTGTTGCCGATCATTACAACCACTGCAAACCATGTCCGTTGGATGATCTGGTTGTCCCAAGACGACGACCGTAAAGTGTTTGTAGGAACTGGCGTAGAACTGCTGACCGGCGATTTGACTTCAGGTGATTTGTTGAAATGGCTAGGGATTTTTTCCCCGTCAGAGTCGGTTTTAAGCTTGCCGAAACGGTGGGTGTTGTGGCGCCCCGATATGTCTTTAGGTCTAGGGATAATCCCCAAACTTACTCAACTTGCACAAAGGCAATATGGTTCTGGGTGTTGGGTGGATTTGGATTGGAGTGTGGCGGGATTAACCGCCGAATTGTGCAGTGAGGTGTGGAATCAGGGGGATTTTTCTTATGAGAAACTCAAGGTGAAAGCGATGCATTGGGGTTGGCTGGCTCCAGCCCCACCCCCTTGGTCAGTAATATTTCAAGTACCCACTGCAGAGGACCTGGATCGTCTGTTAAAACAGGGGTTTGGTTGGTGGGGTTTGGACATTGGTGCCAATTTTCGGGTGCCATTGGCGATGAGTGCCATCGAATTGGCATCTCATGTGATTGTCATTGCACAAGGCTCACCAAAAATTTTGCATGAAGGACTGAAGGCGATTCGGATGATATGCCCTGGGGTTGAAATTATCGGGATCGGCACTGACCCTGCTATCGAAGCCGCAGTCATTCGCGCCAGCGGCATATGGTTCCAGTGGCAGTCCCTTAGTCCCTCAGCCAAGAAGCCATTTTTTCGCAAAAAACTATGGCGAGATTAGTGGTGAGGTCCCGCTTTAGTCTCCCTCTCTTGTGGAATACGGAACACCGTGCCACGGAATAAAGCAACTAATTGGTCATGGCTTCTAACTTCGACCGTGTAGACTGCCACACGCCGTCTTAGAGCAGCCTCCTGGCAGTGGGCATAAAGCGTTTCACCATTGCGAGCAGCGCGGATAAAAGTCATGGAAGTATCCAAGGCCACTGCGGGAATGCCATGGATGTTGCTGGCCCGCGCAAACACTGCGTCAGCCAAAGTAAAGATGACGCCCCCGTGGGCGGTCCCATGTTGGTTCAAATGCTTGTCAGATATGGGCAAGTGGGCTGTCACGTGGCCGGGTTCGGCCTGGTCAATGACGATCCCTAAATCTTCGCTAAAGATGTCTCGACTTTCTTCATTCATGTTGGCTAACATCCCTCCTCAACTGCGGTTTTACTCTGCCATCTCCTTACTGCGGACTTTGGGCAGCATGTCTCATATTATAGGAATCATTGCCATTTATTTGCCATATTTTTTATCGGATTTACGCAGGGATTTGCTCGACGTTGAGGTATCCGTATGATATTTTTTAGGCAAGCGATTGTTTTAAGAAATTTCGTTTTGTGCAACCGTGCGGAGGAGGGACATTCTGTGGAAGAGACCGAGCGAACCCGAATTTTTATGGAACGGATCAATGCGGGCGAAAAAATTGAGGCCAATGACTGGATGCCCGCGGAATATCGTAATTTGTTGATTAAGCAAATTCACATGCATGGCATCAGTGAAATTATGGGTGCTTATCCAGAAAAAGAATGGGTGCCTAAGGCGCCGTCGATCCGTCGTAAACTCGCTCTTAATGCCAAGGTGCAAGATGAAATCGGTCATGGCCAAATGCTTTTGAGGCTGGCCGAGGATTTAAGCCGTCCCTATGGCCGGGGACGTGAGGAATTGATGGACGATGTATTAGACGGACGAGTGAAGTTTCACAATGTGTTTCATATGGAAGCGCCAACCTGGGCGGATGCCGGTGTTATCGGATTCCTCGTGGATGGCGGTGCGATTATTACTCAAGCCATGCTCCTTGATAGTTCGTATGCACCGTATGCGCGGATGCTAAAACGGATTGTAGCAGAAGAAAGTTTTCACATGCAACATGGGGAAGCGGTGGTTTTAGCCTTGGCCGAAGGTAGCCAAGCGCAACGGGACATGTTGCAAGGAGCGATCAACCGCTGGTGGGAACCCATGATGTTTTTCTTTGGCCCTGTCCAAATGGGCAAAGGCGCTCAGCGTATGATGGAGTACAAGATTCGCACCAAAACCAACGAAGAGTTACGGCAAAAATTTATTAATCGCTATGTCCCCAGGATTACCTCGTTAGGCATGACAATACCCGATTCCGAACTGAGACAGGATCCTGACACCAAAGAATGGCATTATTCGCAACCCGACTGGGAACGGTATAACGCGATGGTGCGCCTTAACTCGGGACCGATGTCCCAAGCTCGCATTGCCATGCGCCGTCAAGCGCACGAAGAACAGCGATGGGTACGTGAAGCAATGAATAAAGCCTCAGAGCGTCAAGTTTCTGAACATCAACCAGCTATTTGACATTTATTTGGTTGACCTTTACTTGAAAAGGAGGGGGACGATCGCATGCAGGACACGGTCAGCAGCGAATATCCGGTGTTCGAGGTATTTGTACAAAAGGAGCCATTGGGGTTCCATACCAATGTTGGGAGCTTGCGAGCGGCAAACCCAGAGTTGGCGTTACAGATGGCACGGGAAACGTTTTTCCGTCGGGAAAATGCGTATGATATCTGGGTTGTGCCTCAAGACTGCATATTTGGCACTGCCCACG
The DNA here is from genome assembly GCA_021797515.1 of Bacillota bacterium. GTDB lineage: Bacteria > Bacillota > Sulfobacillia > Sulfobacillales > Sulfobacillaceae > Sulfobacillus_C. The sequence continues at coordinate 7,576 of JAJZZP010000187.1, forward strand.
ATGAAGCTCATTTACCGGTGTCTGGGTTAGATAAGGGGTATCGACTGCCGGGCGGGTACGACAACGCGTCTCATTGGAAAAAATTTCGGGCCAAGGCTATGACCATCGAAGAAGTAGCCGAGGATATGCGATCCTGAAAATCGAATTTATGGCAAATCGGAGGAGGAACAATACCGTGGCAAATCTCGGGGAGTCCGAAACCCGTGCGTTAATCCAGTTGATTAAGCCCATCGCCGATGATGAGTGGATTGTGGGACATCGGGGCTCGGAGTGGTTGGCTCTGACACCGGATTTGGAAGAAGACTTGGCCTTTAGCTCGATTAGCCAAGATGAATTGGGACACGCGCAATTTTACTACGAACTGCTGCATTCTCTAGGACTGCCTTCAGCAGACGAGTTGGTCTATTTGCGGCCAGCCTCAGGTTGGACCAATGCTCAAGTGCTAGAGACGCCCAATCAGGACTGGGCGCATACCGTGGCTCTTCGGTATCTCTATGAGATACTTGACGATATCCGCCATGAGGCACTCTTGGGATCTTGGTATCAACCTCTGACGGATGGAGTGCGAAAGATTAGGATGGAAGAAAAATACCATCTGCAACATTTCGCGACCGGGTTCGAGTTGCTGGCCACCGGAACTGAGTTATCACGGCAGCGTTTGATCGAGGGGATAGCTGACATTTGGCCCCGACTAGGCGACCTTTTTGCCTGGGGTGGTTCGGAGGAATTTCTCGAAAAATTGGGACTCCCCAATTTGGCACAAGCACAGCTGCGGCACAGCTGGACCACTCGGATGGAAAAAACTTTTCACGACTTAGAGTTGCCGTGGCCAGGGCCGATGCCGGGAGTGAACGTTAACGGGCGCAATGGCGAACACTCCCAAAATTTGTCAAAGTTGCTTGACGTGATGACTGAAGTGCGCCAAATCGATGTGAACTCGCCTTGGTAAATGACAGCGATGCAAGAACATGGATTTCATAGAGGGGCAGGGAGGATATCATGACGGTCACTCGAGAGCATGTAATGTCAGCATTAAGCCAAGTAATGGATCCGGAAATTCCGAGCCTCAGCATTGTCGATCTAGGCATGGTCGGGGATGTGATGATTGACGGAGATTCGGTCAGAGTGGATTTGATCCCTACGTTTTTGGGTTGTCCGGCACTGGACTTAATCCAACGAAATGTGGAACGGGCTCTTTCTGAAACTTCCGTGACCGTGCGTTGGGTTCACGAGCGCCCTTGGAGTTCCTCCATGATCTCCCGCCACGGACGTCAAGCATTGACCGAATGGGGCGTGGCCCCACCCTCGGATACTGAAGAAGTGGTGTGCCCATTTTGTGGATCCTGCAACACGAGTCATCAGAGCCCGTTTGGGCACAGTTTGTGCAAAGCTTTATATTATTGTCAGGACTGCTCACAGCCTTTCGAGAAAATCAAAACCATTTAATCGTTGTCATACTTCCCGTAGTGCCAGCGAAATGGGTTGGTTTTAGGCGCATAAGATAGGAAAAGGGGACAGGTACGGCATGATATTGGATTTGGCGACGGAAACCGCTTCCCGTTCTGATTTGGAAGCGTTGCAGTTGGATCGTTTGCAAAAGACGGTGAGGCACATGTATGACCATGTACCTTTTTACCGTCAGGAGATGGAGAAAGCGCAGGTAAAAGCTTCGGATATTACCAGTTTAGAGGACTTAGTTCGGCTTCCTTTTATGCGAAAGGACCACTTGCGTGACAACTACCCTTTCGGGCTCATTGCGGTGCCCTTGGACCAAGTGGTGCGATTTCATGCGTCATCTGGCACTCGCGGCAAGCCTACTGTCGTGGCATATACCAAAGGCGATATCGAACGGTGGTCACGGATTGTCGCCAGAGCAGTTGCGTGTGCAGGGGGAAGACCCGGTGATCGATTCCACAATGCGTACGGGTATGGCCTGTTCACTGGAGGACTGGGCCTTCACTATGGTATTGAAGAGTTAGGCGCGGCGGTCATTCCGATCTCGGGAGGCAATACCCCCAGGCAAATTCTGGTGATTCAAGACTTTGCCCCTCGTGGTATTGCGGGCACTCCTTCCTACGTGCTAAACATTGCTGACGAGATGAGGAAAATGGGTTTAGATCCGCGCAAAACGAGTTTGGATTATGGCATCTTAGGCGCCGAACCCTGGAGCGAAGCCCTGCGGCAGGAAATAGAAGAGGCTTTAGCCATTAAGGCTATGGACATTTACGGGCTAAGTGAGGTCCTCGGTCCAGGCGTGGCCATGGAGTGCATTGAGGCACAAAATGGACTCCATATTGCAGAAGACCATTTTCTGCCGGAGATTGTCGATTCCAAAACAGGATTGCCATTGCCGTATGGGGAAACCGGCGAGTTGGTGTTCACTTCGCTGACCAAAGAGGCGTTTCCCGTTATACGTTATCGTACGGGGGATATTGCCTCTTTGAATCCCGATCCTTGTATCTGCGGTCGAACCTTGGTGCGAATGTCTCGCATCAAGGGCCGACTGGACGACATGCTGATTATCCGTGGTGTGAATGTATTTCCCACTGAGATCGAGTATGTCCTGCTTCGACTGAATGAAATTGCTCCACATTATCAAGTGGTGGTGGATCATCGGGGAGCATTGGACACCCTAGAAGTGCATTGCGAAGTAACGCCGGAGTACTTTGCCGAGGTCGGCTCCTTGGAAGCAGATCATATGCGCTCAAATGCCTTGCGGCAAAAGGTGCTGCATATGTTGCGAAGTGAGTTGGGGATTTCCGTGGGTTTACACGTGCATAAACCTGGCGTGTTGCCGCGCAGTGAAGGGAAAGCGGTTCGGATAGTGGATAAACGGCCGCAACAATAATTTTTGGGCGTGATGGCGGAGGCGATATTTTTGGCACAACAACTGCAAGCCGGGGCGCGCGTGCAAGCGTTTATCTAGCGGTCTCACCACCACTATATTGATGGGAACTGGGTCTCCTCGGTGTCGGGAAAAACCATGGACGACAAGGATCCATCCACTCGGGAAGTCCTTAGTCAAGTGGCGCGGCCAAGCCGCTGATGTTGGTGCGGCGGTTAATGCGGCGCAAGCCGCGTTTCGTGGCAAAGCATGGCGCCGAATGAGCCCGCAGGCTCGCAGTACTTTGATTTGGCGACTAGCTGATTTAATGGCGGACCATCTTGAGGAATTGGCTCAGTTGGACAGTATCGGCATGGGAATGCCGATCCGCCAAGCTCGGTATGGGAATACCCCGATGGCCATCGACCACATGCGCTACATGGCTGGGCCACCAAAATTGAAGGCGAAACAATCCCGGTATCAGCAGGCAATTTTTTTAATTACCGGAATCGGGCGTAAAGCCCCGGCGTTCACGCCTGGGGATATGAGCCCGTTGGCCTGATAGGGCCAAATCTTGTTCCCTTGCAATGTTGTGCTAAAATATTCTCAATCGACGACGACAACCCAGTCTTCGTCGTCATATTTCCGACAGGGCGGGACACGCCCGGTGGGTTTGGTACGAGCTATCATCCCATGGAATTTCCCGCTATTGATGGTGGTATGGAAATTAGGAGCGGCGTTGGCGACAGGTTGCACCGTGGTTTTAAAACCAGCGGAGCAATCGCCGCTAAGTGTTTTGCGGCTGGCGGACTTGGTGACCGGATATGGTCCGGAAGCTGGAGCCGCTTTAGCAGCTCATCCTGGGGTGAACAAAGTCTCCTTTACCGGTTCTGCGGAAGTAGGCAAATCTATTATGCGCACTGCTGCCGACCGCATGGCGCGCGTCTCTATGGAGTTGGGGGGCAAGTCTCCCAACATCATTTGTGCCGATGCCAATTTAAAATGCGCCATTTCCGGGGCCATGCTGGGAATTGTCATGAATCAAGGCGAAGTGTGTTCGGCTGGCTCCAGGATTTATGTGGCGCGGGAAATCTATGACCAGGCGCTAGAACAAATGGGCGACTATGCCAACCGAATGCGGGTCGGTAATCCTTTGGATCCAAAAACCCAAATGGGACCTGCGGTGTCTGAAGAACAATACCAACGGGTATTGGGATATATTGATTCAGCCCGCCGCGAAGGCGCCAGCTTGGTAGCCGGAGGAGAAACCTTGCCGGAGGCCGGCAGTGGCTTTTACATTAAACCCACGGCATTTGCCAATGTCACCGACACTATGACCATTTCTCGGAAAGAAATTTTTGGACCAGTGGTAGCAGTGATGCCGTTTGACGATTTAGAAGAAGCTTTAGAACGTGCCAACTTTTCACAGTATGGGCTCGCCGCCGGAATCTGGACGGAAAACGTGCGGACAGCCCATTATCTTGCGCAAAACTTAGAGGCGGGCACGGTATGGGTCAATGCCTATCACATCTACGATGCTGCAGCACCTTGGGGGGGGGGGTTAAGCAATCGGGTTTCGGACGGAAATGGGCCATCACGCTTTGGAATTGTACACTGGACTAAAGGATGTGTGGATAAATTTGCAGTAGTGACTGTGGCGAGGGTTCTTATCAGAACCCTCGCCAAAATTACTGAGCTTCTTTGGCAAACTGCACCACTAAATCGCGTTTAAGAATTTTTCCTGAGGGATTTTTTGGTAACGCCTCAACAAAATGAATTGCTTTGGGCACTTCGAATCGCGCTAGGCGATTTTTGCAGACGTCGGTAATGACTTCAACGGTGACTTCGGAATTGGGGCTAAGCACTACCACTGCTACCACCGCTTCTATCCAATACGGGTCGGGGATTCCAATCACTGCAACTTCGGCCACCCCATGAACCGACGCAATGGCCTCTTCAACTTTTTGCGAGGAGACGTTCTCTCCACCACATTTGATAATGCCTTTTTTCCGGTCCACGAAATGAATGAAACCGTCGTCATCTTGATAGGCTACGTCCCCGGTGTGGTGCCACCCATGGCGGAATGCTTCGGCGGTGCGGGCGGCATCTTCAAAGTACCCGGCCATCACTGCTGGGGAGCGCACCACGATTTCGCCTGGCAGCCCTCGTGGCACTTCGTTGTCCTCAGCATCGACTAATTTCAGTTCTACTGGTAGATGGGGCAAACCAATGGGGTCCGGCTCGTCAGTGCGGTTCCAAAACTCTTCTGGCGGCATGGAGGCGCCGAGCGGAGTCAATTCCGATTGCCCCCAATAGGTGCTCCACTCAACGTGAGGCAGTTTGGCTTTCCAAGCATTTAATGGTGTGGTCGGGATATATTGAAACACCACACAACGCTTCAATGATTTCAGGGAAGCGGACGGTAATTCCGGTTGCGCTAATAGGCCAATGAATACTGTGGCGGGAAGACAAGCCCAGGTCAATTGGCACCTGTCAATATCTCGTAGCAGGTCTTTAGGGATGATGCGGCGCATAAGGAATCCTTGGGCGCCGCTGCTTAAAGTGCCAAACAGGACATAAAGACCTGCAACATGAAAGAGGGGAAGAGCCAGCATCACCTTTTGATGGCGGTTCATCTCCAAATCACTCAGCATGCTCAGCAAAGCCGCATACCAGTTGGCATGGGTATTCATGACCCCTTTGGGTGCCGATTCGGTGCCACTGGTGAATAGAAGTGTACTCACTGCCTCGCTGGGGACATGGGATTCTACATAATCGGTCGGTTCTTGACCTACCGTTTCATCCCAACTTTTCCATCTGGGTTGGGGAGATTCCAAGGTGGTCCGAATGAGACCTGGAGATTCGATCTGAGCTACGCCAGTCAACATCGCGTTATCAACAAAAAACATTTTGGCTCGCACTCTTTGCAAGGTTGCGGCGATGTCTTTGGCTGGCAGCATTGGATTGATGGGACAATAGACAGCACCCATACGGGCGGCACCCATCCAGAGCGCGACTAAGCGCGGATGATTCAGGGCTAACGCGGCGATCACGTCGCCACTTTTGACACCGTGATTTAGAAGATATCGGGAGACCTGGTTTGCCCATCCATCCAGATCTTGATAGGATACTTGAGTGTCTTCGAAAGTCAAGGCGGCGCGGTGGGGATAGCGTAGTGCGCTGCGGTGCAAGGCGTCAGCTACATTGAACCTTCGCAATAAATTGAGTTCCAAGCTTTCGACGTAATCGGATTCGGTCATAATCTCAACCTCCTGCCTGTGGTTTCAGCGATCACCGAGCAATTCGCGTGCAATGAGGATACGGCGGATTTCATTAGTGCCGGCGCCGATGTCTAATAGTTTTGCGTCACGAAAGAAACGTTCGATGGCAAAATCTTTGGTAAAACCATAGCCTCCATGAATTTGCAAGGCATGATTCGTGGCACGGTTTGCCGCTTCGGCGGCGAACAGCAAAGCCGACGCCGCTAGTCGACTAACCCGCTGACCAGTTTGGGCTAACGACAGCACATGGTAGGTGAAGAGGCGTGCCGCATCTAATTGCGTGGCCATGTCCGCCAATTTTTCCTGAATTAATTCAAATTGCGCTATAGGATGCCCGAATTGTTCCCTTTGTCGAGCGTAATCCAGTGACTGGTCCAACATCTCCTCGATGATGCCGATAGCATTGGCTGAATAATAGGCGCGCTCTAAGTCGAGCCCGCTCATAATTACTTGGACGCCGCTATTTGGAGACCCGAGGACATGGCCGTCTGGCACTTCCATGTGGTCAAAAACCAGTTCTCCGGTGGGAGACCCTCGCATGCCCAGTTTGTCGAGAGATTTGGCCACCTGAAATCCCGGCCATGCGGTCTCAATTACAAAGGCGGTCAGCCCATGTCGGCCCATCTTAGGGTCGCTAACCGCGTAGACCACAAGAACATCCGCAATGGGACCATTGGTAATAAAGGTTTTCGCGCCGGTTAGCAGATAGCCGCCCTTAATCGGTTCGGCACGGGTACGAATACTCATGGCATCGGAACCGGCGTTGGGCTCCGTCAATGCCATGCCGCCGACCAGAGTGCCCGACGCCAATCCGGGCAAGTATTGTTGTTTTAGGGCGAGTGAACCGTTGCGAAAAATGTTATGCATGCACAGGTTGACGTGCGCTCCGACTGAAAGCGCGATAGCAGGACTAATCCGGGAAATGGCCTGCCCCACCAGGGCAGCAGCCAGGTAGTCACCCCCGGTGCCGCCGAATGTTTCGTCAACGCCGACACCGAGATAGCCGGATTCTGCGAGTTCCCGCCAAATGTCGGCTGGGAACACGTTTTGCGATTCCATGATTTCCACATAACCTGCAAGTTTTTCTCGGGCTAGCTTTAGGGCTGTATCATAAATTAACTGATGTTCGCTGTCCAATACTTGACTCACGGCTTAAACCCCCATAATGCAAGACGTTTGACAAATTTGCGCTTTGATTCTAACATGAGCCATAGATCAATACTAGTCACAATAATGAACAATGTTCGTACAAAGGAGTGGGAATTTAGGTGCCCCTCGATGAATTGACCAAGCCTCAACAGCGGCAAGAGATTAGGCGGCGCCATCGCTTAAAACAGTTACTTGCCGTAGCTTCTCGGCTCTTCGCCGACAAAGGCTATGATGCGACGACTTTAGACATGATTGCCGGGGACCTGGGACTCACCAAGACGGGGCTTTACAATTATGTTCAGAGTAAAGAAGAAATCGCTGCATTAATTTTGGAAGGTGCTATTAGCCATCTTTTGCAGGCGCTGACGGATTTCGAACATCACAGCGCTGATCCGCGGCAGGTGTTGCACCAGATTATCATTGAGCAAGTGGAAAGTCTGGCTCATCATCCGGCTGGCCCCCTGCTCATCATGCATTTTGATCAGATTCTGGATCCGGATACCTTTCCTGGGTTGTACGCCTTGCGCCATAGCTATGAGATTCAGTTGCGCCAAGTGATCGAGCGGGGAATTCAACAAGGTTTATTTGCTGTCGATGATGCCAAGTTGGGATCCTTGTTGTTGCTAGGGGCAGTGAACTGGGTGGCGCGGTGGTTTCCCGGTCAGGATGCTAGCGCCATCCCGAACGCTCACCATATAGGTCAATGGTTCGCCCAAGTGATTGTGGGCGGATTGCGTTCCCCCGATATGGGGCTAGGGAGCAATGAGGAGGGAAAGTCGTGAGTTGCGTCAAATTTGAAGTTGCTGAGGGCATGGCTAAAATTTGCATGGATTATCCTCAAAAAGGGAACGCGTTATCGGACAGCATGGTGCGAGAATTAACGGGTGCCCTTTCCGAGGCAGATCAGAGGTCTGACGTGGGTGCAATCATTTTAACGGCAGAAGGTGCGAATTTCTGTACCGGGGGTGATCTGGATGACTTCATTGCTGCTAGCAGAAAGCCTTTAGAAGAAGGCTACCAGGATATTCAACCAAGTATGACGCTATTTGCCTTGGGGTTTCAGCTGCGTACTCCACTGATTGCTCGTGTCCAAGGAGCGGTGCGGGGCGGGGGTGTTGGTGTGGCGGCGTTAGCGCACCTGGTGGTGGCTGATCCGGGTAGTACTTTTGCTTTGCCAGAAGTGCAACTCGGCTTGTTCCCGTTTGGGATCTTCCCCTTATTGTCCCGAGCCATGGGACCGCGCCGCACTTTGGAATTAGCTTTGTCTAGTCGAATTTTTGATGCCGAAGAGGCTAAGAGTTACGGTTTGGTTCACTATATCGCGCCGGATAGTCTGGAGGTGGCAGAGGGGCTGGGCCGGATGTTGGCATCACGGAGTCGGCTTGCGCTGACTACAGGACTGGAAGCATATAACCATTTGACGGATCCGGGGTCGTGGCCGTTGGATTATTTGGGTCTTTTACGTCAACTCACATTTAAAAGCGAAATATTGGCTGGTAATGTGGAGAAATTTCTGGCGCGACGAAAGGGATCTCCTAAAAACTGATGGACACAGGGGGGGATTACGTTGGATACGCTGCGTGTAGGTGCTGGCGTGGGGTTTTATGGCGACACCTTTTTACCGGCATTGGAAATGATGCAACAATCGGCAGTCGATTTCGTTTGCTTTGAGGACCTGGCAGAACTTACTTTAGCCATATTGCAAAAAGATCGCGCACGAAACCCTAAACAGGGCGGATATACCAAAGACTTGATTCCGATGTTGGAAGCGGGTCTTGGCACCGCCTTACACAACCGCGTTCGCATCATCACCAATGCGGGCGGATTGAATCCCGACGCGGCAGCGCAGGCGGTGACGGAGTTAGCTAAGCGGCTGGGACTGTCGCTCAAGATAGCTACGGTGACGGGTGATGCCATTTTGGAACGGTTGGGGGAATTTTTACCGTTTCCCCACATGGAAACCGGGCAACCACTGCCCCAAGACATTAGTCGGCGGGCACTGTTTGCCAATGTGTATTTAGGAGCCCGTCCCATAGTGCGGGCATTAGAAGAAGGAGCAGACCTGGTGATTACCGGGAGGGTAGCCGATCCGTCTTTGTTTTTGGCACCTGTGGTTTATCATTTTGGGTGGGATTGGGACAACTGGGACCGAATTGCTTTGGGTACCGTTGTCGGGCATCTGCTGGAATGTTCTAGCCAGGTTACCGGTGGCAATCATGGGGGACACTGGGATGCTATTGAAGGATTGGATCAGATTGGTTTCCCGATTGCCGAGGTGAATAGTGACGACCAAGTGGTAATTACTAAGCTTCCGGGAAGTGGTGGGCGCGTTGACGTAGATACGGTACGGGAACAACTGCTTTATGAAATTCACGATCCCAGCGCTTACCTGACGCCTGATGTGGTGGTAAACGTTACGGGAGCTCGTCTCGAGCTCGTGGGTCGGGATCGAGTTAAGGTCTCCGGTATCCGGGGAACACAGAGACCTGCCCAGTATAAGGCGCTTTTAGGTTATGAGGACGGCTATATGGGACAAGGGATGATGGGATACAGTTGGCCGGACGCCTTAAAAAAGGCGCAAGCTGTCGAAGCCATTATGCGGCGCCAGATTTCCCGGTTCAACCTTCCGGTGGACGAGATCCGAGCCGAATATTTAGGATACAATTCCCTTCACGGTCCTCTGGCTAACGAAGAGTATGCAGATCAGCTTAACGAGGTGTACTTGCGGTTTGCGGTGCGGACCCCAGACCGACGGACCGCAGAGCAAATCAGTCGGTTAATGGTTCCGCTTGCGCTTGGCGGCCCGCCTACCGCCAGCGGACTCATTGGCGTGGATCGGGTGAGAAGTCTGATGGGCCTCTGGCCCACTCTGATTGACCGTAATGTGGTGGACGATCAGGTTTCGGTAAAGGTTGAGGAGGTGGGGACGTGAGAATTCAAGATGTGGCTTATGCCCGATCTTCCGATAAGGGGGACCACGTCGACATCGGACTATTTGCTTATGTTGAACCATCATACCAGCTTCTGTTGGAGGAACTGACGGTAGATCGGTTACAAAAATTTTTTGCTCCAATGGGGATTGGCAAGGTGGATCGGTACCCCGTACCTGGTCTTTTGGCAATTAAATTTGTGATTCATAATGCGCTAGATGGTGGGGGGGCCCGTTCGCTTCGGGCCGACAATCAAGGCAAGACATGGAGCGGCGCTCTACTGAGATATGCACAAGTTCGTTTAGACGAAAGGTAAATTCAAATTTGTGAAGAGGGGACGGCCAACGTGGGTAACCGGGAACAACGGGTTTTAAGAGCTCAGGAACAAATTCAACAGGGAGGACCTCCCAAGGGACATCAACGGCAGAAACAAGCGGGGAAACTCTTTGTGCGGGACCGCCTGAACCTGTTTTTTGATCACGGTCAATCCTTAACCGAATTTGGGAGGTTTGCTCACTGGCCCGAAGAGGAGTTTTCCGCTGACGGAGTGGTGACCGGATCGGGTCTTATCGATGGACGGACGGTGTTTTTTGCCGCCAACGACTTTACCGTTAAAGCGGGTTCCATTGGACGATATCATGGGGAAAAGCTAATTCGCACCCAACAAGCGGCGATTCGGGCCAGAAAACCAATTCTCTATTTAGTTGATTCGTCAGGAGCTCGCATTGATGAAGTCGCTGGCCATCATGTGGATCGGGACAGTGCGGGACGGTTGTTTTATCTGCACAGTGTAATGTCAGGGTCGGTACCACAAATCGGTGTGCTTTATGGTACCTGCTTTGCAGGAACCGCTTATACCCCGGTGTTTACCGATTTGCTAGTGATGATGAAAGATGCCGCCATGGCCATTGCATCTCCTCGCATGGTGGAAATGGCTATTGGACAGAAGGTCGACCCGCACCAATTAGGAGGAGTGGAGGTACACACCAAAATTAATGGCACGGCGCATTTTATCGCGGGCAGTGAAGAAGAAGCAGCGACCTTGGTCAAGAGAATATTATCGTACTTTCCGAGTTCATTTGATCAATCTCCACCATCGGTCCCAGTTCAACAACCCCTCCGAAACCCAAACGACATTGATGACATAATTCCCGAAGACCCTAACCGTCCTTACGATGTGCGGGAACTAATCAACGCCGTAATTGATGGCAACAGCTTTTTAGAGGTGAAGGCGCACTATGCGGAAGAATTGGTCACTGGCTTTGCGCGTTTGCAAGGGCGTGTAATTGGGGTGATCGCCAATCAACCTCTGGTTAAGGGCGGAACCATATTTCCCGAAAGTTCCGACAAAGGGGCGGAGTTTGTTTGGCTTTGTGACGCCTACAACATTCCGCTACTGTATTTGGTGGATACGCCCGGATTCATGGTGGGCACTGCGGTGGAAAAAAATGGCATCCTGCGGCGCGGCAGGAAGTTTATCTTTGCGACCTCATCCGCAACCGTTCCCCGCATATGCGTTGTGGTGCGCAAGGCTTATGGAGCCGGCATTTATGCGATGTCGGGGCCCGCATATGATCCAGAGGTGACGTTGGCGTTGCCGTCTGCGGAAATTGCTGTCATGGGACCGGAGGCTGCGATAAACGCCGTGTACCTGAATAAACTAAACGCCATTGAAGATCCCGCAGAACGACAACAAATGGTCACCAAACTTCGGGAGGAGTATCGGGCCAGCTATGATATTTTCAAACTGGCAGCGGAACTGGTGGTCGACGAGGTAATCCCTCCCAGAGCATTGCGGGACGAGTTGGCTCGGTATTTCGCGCTTTATGCGGATAAAAAAGTGGTGCTGCCCCCGAGAAAGCATGCCACCATTTTATAGTCGGATTAGATGAAAGGGGATGAGGTGATGCCATGGGCGCAATCTTTGTTGCTTCGAGATGTTCTTTGGCGCAACGTTCATATTTGCCCAGAGAATATAGCGATTGTCGACAGCGAGAAACAACTGTCTTATCGTGAGTTGGTGGATCGGGTGGATGAGGCGTGTAGTGTGCTGTGGTCGCTTGGATTTCGACCCGGTGATCGGGTCGGTCTATTGATGGAAAATTCCACGGACTATATTGAGTTGCTACTGGCGGCGGCGAAATTAGGGGGGATTGCAGTTCCGTTGAATATTCGCCTAACAGTCTCCGAATTGCAGTTTATCTTAAACGATGCAGAAGCCTTGCTTTTGGTAACGAGTCCGAATTTCCTGGCCTTAGCGCAAGAGGTCTGGTCTGGCGTAAAAACAATTCGCTACGGACTCGTGGTGGGGACCTTAGACTTCTTGGGAAATTTTCAGTCGTTTAATCAACTGCGTCAGAACATCCAGCCTATGGACGAGGCAGAGATTCCCCAATTGGATAGTGACTCCACGGTAATTTTGCTCTATACCAGCGGAACTACGGGAGCTCCTAAGGGATGCATGACCACCCAAGGATCGTGGGTTGGGAATAACGTGAACATGTTAACGGGATTTGGAATTTCCGCTGAAGATCGGTATTTAGCGTTGCTTCCCTTTTTCCATGTTGCTGGATTAGGGACCCTGTTTTCCCACTTGCATGCAGGTGGGTCTGTTGTGCCCATGGCTAAATATACGGCTCTAGGTGTGGCGGAAATGATTGAGCGACACCGGATTACCGTGGCATTTTTGGTGCCGCCTATGTTGCAGCAATTGCTGGGGCTGGAAAACCGGGATCACTATGACTTAAGTTCGTTGCGGATAATGATTGGAGGAGCTGGATTTGAGCCAGACTGGGTCTCGAATCGGGTAGAAGACGAGTTGAATGCCAAATTTTATGGAATATACGGCCAATCGGAATCAGGCAACATTGTGACTGCAGCGACTCGCCAAAACATCGCTCAGCGGGGTGGTTCCTACGGGTATGAAATGTTTGGCTTTCGGGTGCGTATTGTCGATGAAGATGACCGTGAAGTTCCAGAAGAAATGCCGGGAGAGCTAACATTGCGAGGGCTTTCGGTAATGAAAGGATACTGGAAGCGTGAAAAAGCCACTCAAGACGCCTTGCAGGGAGGATGGCTGCACACCGGCGATATCTTTGTTCGCCATAGTGACGGGGCATTAGAAATGATCGACCGCAAGAAATACATCATTAAAACTGGCGGTGAAAATGTTTACCCGGCGGAAGTTGAGCATGTGCTATTGACGCATCCGGCCGTAAACGATGTGAGTGTCATCGGCATTGCGGACCCGGTCTGGGGCGAAACGGTTAAGGCTTTTGTGGTGCTGATGTCTGGAGCTTCGGTGTCTCGGGTTGAATTAGATACGTGGTGCCGGGAGAAATTGGCTGGGTATAAGCGTCCGCGCTATATCGAGTACATTGATGAGATACCTAGGAACCATTCGGGAAAGCCGTTGAAAAATCTCCTCGAGGCGAGACCAGTTGATCCGAGCCAGCAGGTGCCAAGGCACTAGGGAAGCCATTAGTGTGATAATGAGAACACCGCAAAGTAACGGTAAAGGCCGCAATTGGTGATGTTTGCCTTTTGGATGACGGCCCTTTGCCGGGCGGATTCCATTTTCCTGAGCGCGGTGCTGATCTCGGTCGTCAGCCAGGATCTCGTGCATTACTTTCGGTGACGGATCACCCGATTAGTAAGGCGGCGGTCCAAGTGTTTCACGGTGCGACTGGTTGGGGGCAGTAATAATCCAATGGCGGTATTGCGCTGCGTCGCCATTACCTGGGGACTCGTGAGGACTTACGATCGGCCTTCATCTTGGGTGCCGTCGCGTTTCGATACTCACTCATTTCATTCGGACCAAGACCCGTGATGCCAAATCTCACTTCGTCTCGCTGCTTTTACCCAAGAGGTCGGTGACATGGCGCTCCACGCGAAACTCCTGGTCCACGTGGAGCCAGTCCAGATGGGTATCGAGAACAGTCGACGTGCCCGGGCGGCTGTGCCCCTTGTCGAGAGTTCGGTTCGGATGGGGGAAACCCTCCAGGTTGAGTACTTTATGAAGGGTACGTTGATTCTCTCTCGTGTCCATCACCTAATGGACGACCTTCTCAATAACCAGGTTCCGCCGCGTGTGGCTCGCATTGGTGGTGGCAGCGGTAGACGGAATATCGAGCGGATCCAAGAGATCTCACGTCACGGATAGTCGATAGGGGGACCCCTGTTTTGGCTACCTCTTTTTGTCATCGTTGTGCGCGGTTTGAAGGTGCAGCCTCGCGCCGGAATCCGGCCTCATCCTTTTTCTTCGCGTTGGTGTAGGCCGGGTGTGTGGGCCGTACGCCCAACGCGAATCCCAGCCTATAGGGCTGAATCTAGTCGGGGCTTGCGTCAGTAGAGTCTCTCGGATCTGATGACAGATGAGTGAGTCGAAGTGATGGCAATTAGCATTAGCGCCAACAATTCCATCCCACGCTCATATGCGCCAGCTTATGGAACCTTGAAATCCATGCGGCCCTACGTCTAAGTGAATGGGGCGAAGCCTTTTCCTGAGGTATGGCGATTGAGGTCAAGCGTGTGCACCAGAACAATACTAGCCCATAATCAGTTTAAGGGCCAATGCGGAAGATACGGACCGCCTCTAGGGGTCGCTCCAAGTACTCCATTACAGGGTCCTTTCATTTGGTCACTGATTGAAATATTGCTCCCAATCGGGTAAAACGCACTCCCTTCTCCTAGAAACTGCGAAAAGAATCGAAATGTTTGGCGGGACTGTGTCATGCCACATCTGATTCGGCTTGATTATTGGCAAAGGCACCACGAAATTCCACATAAACCAAAGCATTTCAATTTGATCGACGTCCAAAGGAATTAACTTTCATCATATTGTTCCGGCAGTTTGGGACTTGTCAATGTACAACAGAATGATATATTAGAAACGTATATATTAAGTTATTTATGGAAATGAGGTGTGGCGGTATTGTCGCTAGAAGATCAGATTGACGAGCAATTGTTTACAATCATGGATTTCCTCAAACCCCGGAATCTAACCTTACCCATCTCGCTTCCGCATCTGGCTATGCTACGTTGGCTCTACCGCAATCCTGTTTTATCTATTTCGATGGCCGCTGCCTATAGCCAGGTTAGCCAGCCAGCCATGACCCAAGCAGCTCAGAAATTGGAGCGAGAGGGATGGATAATACGTAGGCGGGACGAAAATGATCAGCGCGTGGTTTGGATATCGCTTACACCTGAGGGACGAAAGCATGTAGAGAGTGTAGAAGCCATGCAGCATGAGCGCTTAAGGCAGCTCATCAGGAATCTCGATGCTGAGGACAAAGAATCACTGTCGCGGGTCTTAGCCAAGATTCAGCACAATGTGAGCCAATTAGGTTAACTATTTTATGCAAGGAGGTTTGTTGTGAGTTCAAAGCGTCCTTTTCCTCCTAATCCATCTCCGAATACCAGACCGCTTAGCTTGATAGTGGCTGCGCCCGTCGTTTCTGGACGCCCCGTTCTAATCTGGCGCACCACGCTTCATCACGATCAGTCCATGCCCATTGCGACTCCCCTGGGAATTTTAAACGCCTTGGTAGGGCTCACCACGCAGGTATCGGCAAATCTACCCTTATCCCAGGTGATGCCTGAGGCACCAACGTTTTTAACTCTGGGACAACGTGCCACGATCGATGTGCCTGACCAATCAGCCCCGGGATGTCGTCGTTCCGACTTCGGCCTCGTTCTGGGGGAATCGGGCGGTAACACTGTGTTCAATCATGGCCTGATAAACAAAAGGGCCGTGCGCCTCTTGCTTCCCACCAGGAATCAGGCCATCATCTCATCTCTCACGCCCAGTACAGCAATTGATTTTTCAGCCAATCAGGAACTAACGGCTGGGACGCGTTTTCGGGTTATCGAGAGGAGATAGCAAAGGGGACAATCAATGAATCTGACATACTGGTCCATGAAACGGCCTTTGACCATCGTAATGATATTTCTCGCTGTGATCCTGCTGGGTGTGGATGGTTACTTGCATTTGCCCGTGCGCCGGTTTCCCCAGGTCAGCATTCCTGTCGCGCAAGTGGTGGTGAATGACCCTGGCACCTCTCCCTCCGGAGTGATGAATACGGTCTCTAATCCTTTAGAGAATCAACTCGCCACGATCTCCGGGCTCTATACCATCAAGGCCACATCTTTAGCGGGGCAATCCCGCATTTTGGTTCAATTTGACCAAGGCACGTCATTGAATGCCGACATGGCTCAGGTTAACGCAGCCATCCAACGGATGGCTAAATCCTTGCCAACCGGGGCCAGTTATCCCGCAGTCATTGAGGCCAATCCTTCCTCATTGCCCATTTTAAATGTGGCGGTTCTTGGATCCCCCGCCGCTCCTCTCCCCTCATCCTGGGTGCAAAATACTCTGATACCCCGTCTGGAAGAAGTGCCGGGTGTGGGTCAGGTCCAAAGTTTTGGAGAATCCACACCGACGGTTAACGTGGACCTGAATTCCACATTGCTTCAGTCGCTGCATTTGCCTGTGATCCGTGTGGGACAGCAAGTGGCCGCAGCAAATGTCTCGCAATCTAACGGCTATTTGACCTCGGGCTCCCGTTCCTATCAGGTGAGCACCCAAGCGCAGTTTACGAGTCTTAGCGCGCTGAAAAACCTGACGATTATGGTGCCTTCCATGTCCAAACATACTCAGCCAACGGCCATGCCGCTCCATGATCTGGCCTCGGTGATGACGGGGAATATCCCGCCAGTGTCCGAAGCGTCGTACAATGGACATCCGGCTCTCGGACTCAGTATTACGGAACAACCGGGCGCCAATACGCTCAATGTCACCCATGCTCTTCTCACGACCTTGCACGGTATGGCAGCCACTTTCCCACCTGGGGTCAGTGTTAAAACCACTAGCAATTCGGCCAATTTCACCCAGAGCGCGCTGGATTCAACCCAGATCGATTTGTTTTTGGCGGTGTTCTTCGCCGGTATCATACTGTTTGCTTTTTTGCACCGCTGGCGCCACACTCTAATTATCTTGATTGCGATCCCTGTGTCCATTATCGCTACCATGGGAGTGATGTGGGTGCTGGGCTTTAGCCTGGACCTGATCTCGCTTATGGCGTTGTCTCTTCTGATTGGGTTTTTAGTCGATGATGCCGTAGTTGTTTTGGAAAACATTCACCGCCATCAGTCACTGGGTAAAACGCCGTGGAATGCAGCTTTTGATGGACGCATGGAAATTGGGGCGGCGGCGGTAGCCATTACCTTAACCGATGTCGTCGTATATCTGCCGCTGGCACTCGTGAGCGGTAACGTCGGTGCGATGTTTCGCGAGTTTGGATTAACCATCGTTAGTGCCATCTTATTTTCCTTGCTGGTGTCGTTTACACTGACACCGCTCTTGGCGGCAAGATGGGGAAACCACAGTGCGGAGCCCAGATGGGCTGCCCAATTGGACCAGGCATTTAACTCCGTGAGAAACGTTTATGCCAAGACTTTGCACGCTCTGCTTCACCACCGCTGGATTGCGGTGCTAACGGTTATCGCCACAATAGGGATAACAGCGTCATACTTTCCCTTGGGTCTTATTCACACCACCTTTATTCCCCCAGAGAATACCGGTCTCTTTACCATGAACCTCACCCTTCCACCCGGAACACCCCTTAACACAACCCAAGGGGATATCAAGAAACTTTCCCAGAACATTCGAAGGATTTCTGGCGTCGACTCCGTTTTTGCCACGGCCGGTTCAAGTGTCGCGTCCAATGTGGGCCAGCTAAGCGTGCAGTTGACTGGTTCCGGAAGGGAGAGTGTCATCACCCGCATAGAAAACCAGAGTGACCAGTATGCCGCGAATATTCCTAATTTAACGGCAACAACCGTAACGGCCAATCCTCTGACTCCCGGGATTGGCCAGCCGATAGCCGTCCGCGTGCTGGGACCAAAGCTTTCCACGGTCCAGAATCTTGCCTCAGCTGTTGCTAAGAAAATGGCAGGACTGAGATCGTTGAAGCAAGTCATTAATGATTCACCAGTAGCCTTTCCCCAACTCGGGGTGAGGATATCTCACCAAGCTGCGCAAAAGCTCGGAGTATCGGTTCAAGATGTGGTGAAGACGATTCAGACCGAAACCCAGGGGCTGGCAATTTCCACCTATCAACCGAGGGCGGGCAGCACTCCTTCAAATATTCTTTTACAGACTCAAGGCTCGAACTTAGGCAATCTTTTATCAGCCCCGGTTCCTTCTACGGCCGAAGGCGCAGTGTCGGTGTCCACCGTGGCGCACCTGGTGCCATCCTTCACAGCTACCGCCATTCAACAACAAAATCGACTATATGCCGATACCATTTCGGCTGGGCTGAGCCAGCCTGGAACGTTAGGATCAGCCACTCAATCCATAAAAGCGGCTATTAACAACATACCGATGCCTTCAGGTTATGAAGTGGTCTACGGGGGGCAGGTGCATCAGCAAAAGACAGCATTCGAACCGCTTTTCAAGGCTTTGGGACTGTCGATTCTTCTGGTATACATGCTCATGGCAGCGCTCTACGAATCGTTAGTGCTGCCGTTGGCCATCATGGTCTCAGTCCCTTTATCCGCTCTTGGGGCCGTGACGGCTTTGGCCTTCACTGGTCAGACAATCAATATTTTTTCGATTGTGGGTTTGATTATGCTGATGGGGATCGTTACCAAGAATGCTATTTTATTAGTCGACTATACCCAAACTCTGCGCAAGCGGGGGCAGGACCGCGAATCGGCATTGATTGAAGCGGGGCGAACACGGTTGAGACCGATCTTGATGACCTCGCTAACAATGATCATGGCCATGATTCCTCTAGCTGTCGGCATTGGTTCTGGAGCCCAGGATCATCAGGCGATGGCCATTGCGGTCATCGGCGGCCTGCTCTCATCGACAGTGCTAACTCTCGGCATTATTCCGGTAGCCTATACGTTTCTGGATGACTGGTTGCCATGGACCATCAACGAAAAGATCCCCATGCAAATGTCTGCCCCGAAGGCAAACCGCCGCGAACAGGCCTAATCGCAGCGGTTAAATCGTCTATCGAGCAGTTAGGGTCTACTATCTCCGCATCGAGATTCTTGGTTTGGGTTAAGCGGGATTAGATCTCTCTTCTCGTTGGGGTGATGGCTTTTGATCCTCATCAAAGATGGTCAATTTCATCTGCCGTAAGTACACGTTTGGTGAACGGAAACCCAAACAGATTGTCTTTTTTCATATGCGTTGAGAATGCTCCCCGTAAGTCTGTGCCATGCTTACGTCAAATGCCTCATCTCCTCATCATCACCGTTGCGCCAAATTCGGTAATACTGTTGGGAAGCTCGGCTAGCCGTGCGACTGACTCGGTGTTCTTCTACCCTCACGGAAACCGGGCTGTCAGGTGAACGGTTCAATACTTTGGGAAAAATCTTCTTCGCGCTGAGCATGTGCGTCTAATTCCGTGGTCAGTGCCTTCAAAAGCCTGTCCATGGTTTCGATGGAAATATCTCCACGACCATTGATACGAATTCCTTTGATGGTTTCAGCCAATGCCGTTAATTGGAGTACATAATCTTGGTGTTCTTGTGTCAGTTTACCGATGAGATTCATATTTCTTCCGTTCTTTCTTTTCCAACCAAAACCGTTGGACCAAGCGCCTATTGAGTTTGACCGGATGCCTGAGGCGAAGGTGCGGCTTCGCTCGGTGTTTACCGTAAACTGATTGGAAATTATGGGTTTTGACAACAATCGACACGGAACTAACGACCATGTAATGATACAATCGAGATGAGGTAGGATGCCTCGTGCTGGCGTAGGAAGACCTGTAGTGATAGCCTGGGGCTAAATAGTTCTCGAAAGCTATCGCCTGCCACAATGTTCTTTACGGTTTGACAGAGAGTTTGCTATAAACCCAGCTCAATTGAGAGATAAGGACAGTGCCAATTATTATGGATCATCTGAAGACATTGAATTTCCCCCCAGGATTTACTTTTGGAGTGGCAACCTCTTCCTATCAAATTGAAGGCGCGGCCTTCAAGGACGGGCGAGTGCCATCGCACTGGGATACTTTTTCACATACGCCGGGCAAGACTCACAATGGTGATACCGGAGATGTAGCCTGTGATCATTACCACCGGTACCGGGAAGACATTGAGTTAATGGCGCAAATCGGGGTATCATCCTATCGCTTTTCATTTGCCTGGCCGAGGATCATGACCGAAGCCAACAAAGTGAGCCAAAAGGGTCTAGACTTTTATCAGCGGGTGCTCGATAGCCTTCTGGAGCACAATATTGCTCCGGCGGCTACCATATACCACTGGGACTTGCCCCAATGGCTTGCCGATAGAGGTGGCTGGGTAAACCGCGACACCGTAGGATATTTTGGCGATTTCGCCGAAGTGTTGTTCAAGACGTTCGGTGACCGCATTCACTTATGGATTACCCATAACGAACCTTGGTGCTCGTCGTTTTTAAGTTATGGTCTTGGGGAGCATGCGCCAGGGCATCATGACTGGCGCGAAGCTGTGGTGGCCGCTCACCATATTTTGCTGTCTCACGGTGAGACTGTGCTTAGATATAGGGACATGGGGATGAAAGGCGACATTGGCATTACTCTCAACCTCACTCCCGTCTATGCGAAAACCGATAGGGAAGAAGATCGTGAAACGGCAACGAGGGCCGACGGATTTTCCAACCGCTGGTTCCTGGATCCGATATTACAAGGCGCTTATCCTGACGATATGCTGGAATTGTTCCGCCCTTATGTGAAAACCGATGAATTCATTCGCGATGGGGACCTGGCAGCCATCAGCCGTCCGCTCGACTTTTTAGGGGTGAATTATTATACCCGCTCCGTCGTATTCCAACAAGCACACACCGGGCTGCTCAATCTAGGGCAGGACGAACCCCCTATGCATAAAGCTACTGCCATGGGTTGGGAAGTTTATCCCGACGCGCTCTATAGTCTCTTAAGGCGATTGCACACACAATACCCGCCATTGCCGCTGTATATTACGGAAAATGGGGCTGCGTACCCAGATGCGATTGCTCCAGACGGAATGGTACACGATACGCAACGCATCGGCTATCTCGAGCAGCATTTGTTGGCTGCCCAACGGTTTGCTGCGGAGGGTGGCCTTCTCAAAGGGTACTATCTTTGGTCGCTGCTGGATAATTTCGAGTGGGGATACGGGTATTCGAAACGTTTTGGCATTGTGCATGTGGATTTTTCCACGCAAAAACGCCTACTCAAAGAAAGTGCCCATTGGTACCGTAATGTCATTGCCTCCCAGCCTAAATAATGTTTTCGGCGGCGTTGGCCACCAATTGGTCGGTCAATTGCCCATCATGCAGGGTAAACACTCGATCTACCAGCGTCAAATGGGCAGGATCGTGCGTGATCCATAACACGGTTTTGCCCTTAAGTGATGTCATGATGCGAGTCATGATGCGGCGTGCCGATAAGGCATCCAAGCCTTCGGTCGGCTCATCTAAGAGGACGACCCCAGTTTCTTTCAACAATGCACGAGCCAAAGCCAGTTTCTTGCGGTGGCCACCGGACATCCCTTGGCCATGTTCTCCGACAAACACCTCGAGTCCTTCAGGGAGGAATGTAGCCCAATCTTTAAGTTCTACCATCTCAAGAATATTCCAAAGCACGGTTTCTGAAGCTTGAGGGTTTGCCAGCAACAGATTCTGCCTGAGTGTGGTATCGAATATATGCGGATCTTGGGGGACAGCGGAGATATTTTTCCGTACGGATTCCCCATCGAAGTTGAGCAGGTCTTCCTGACCGTAGAGCAACGATCCGCTGATCGGATCCAGAAAACGGAGGACCAGACTGATCAAAGTCGATTTGCCAGCACCGCTTTCGCCCATCACGGCCACATGGGCACCGGGATCCAAAGTCATAGATACATCTTCCAATATCCAAGGCTCACATAGACCATAACGGTACCACACGTGAGACCATTCCAACGATTTGGGCTGCGGTTGGTAGAGTATTAAGGGCTTGGGAGCTGTCGCCCAGGACTCGCTATCGGCTAAGTCCATTATTCGGCGATCCGCTGCGGTCAAAGTTCCACGCATTTGAAATGCCATGGCCAAGGGCCGAATGGCTTCGAAACTGGCCAGTGCCAACAAGACGGCCACCGGCAGCAAGAACCCCTGCACTTTACCGCTAATGACCAGTCCTGAGCCAACCACTAGAATAACCCAGGCGATGGCGTGGCTGCCCAGTTCATTAAGCCCGGCGGCAATGCCTTTTAAGTGGTTGAGACGACGGCTAATTACGCGCCATCGGGATTCCAGCACCTCTTGGGCGGTTTGATATTGTGGGAAGGCACCCAGGGTGATGAGGTCGGATAGACCAAATATCGCATCAACCCACCGGACGGATCGAGTGGCACGGATGGCGACGGTTTCTTCGGCATATCCTCGAGTGATGCGATCCATAGCCCAGGGCAGGCCAACCCCAACCAAAACCAGCATTGCGAGCAATAACAAGGCCAAACCGAAAGAAATCAGCCATTCCAAACCGGCGGCTATGAGAAGCCCGCCTGCCGCTACGACAACCGGTGTTACCAGACCTAGATAGGCATTTTGCAAGGTTTCTACATCGGCGCCAAATCGTGTCCATAAGTCACCGCTTAAATGCCGCTTTAGTGCGGCGGGACTTAATGGCTCGATCATCCGATAGAGGCTTTGCCGGAGATCCTTGAGAAGGCGAAACGTCACGTCGTGTGAGAAATACCGATCCCCATAACGAAAGACCCCTCTTGAAGTGCCAAAGAACCGCACCCCGACGATAGGGACCCAGAGCAGCAAGATGGTGGACGGGTGTTGAGCCGCCTTGGCAATTAAATAGGCCGCGGTGGACATGAGGCCTAAATTGGCAGCAATGGTGAACACGCCGAACATTAATGCCAGTGCCACGCCGTAGCGATAGGGGTAAAGGCGGCTAACCCAGTGTTTCATAGGACCTTCTCCTCTCTTGAGTGTTCCAGGCATGGCCCAAGTCGCGGAACAAACCGGATTGGCGCCCTAAGGTTTCGGGTGTGCCGTAGTCTACCATCTGGCCATGATCCAGCACAGCAATTTTTGCAATGCTTTGAATGGTGGTAAGGCGGTGCGCAACGATGATAACGGTGCGAGTTTGGCACAGATCGAAGAGCGACCGTTGCAGTTGCGATTCGCTGACTTCATCCAAGTGGGCGCTCGGTTCATCCATGATCACTATCGGTGCCTGTTTCAAGAAGACCCGGGACAGCGCCAACCGTTGTCTTTCCCCCCTGGACAACCTTATCCCGTTTTCTCCCACGGGGGTATTGAGACCTTTGGGGAATCGGGCCAGGACCTCGTCGAAATGCGCGTGGGACACCGCCTCTTGGATCATTTCCGGGGTAGCATTGGGGTCGGCGAATTTGAGATTGTCTAGGATGGTTCCGGCAAACAAATATGGCGTCTGACTTACATAAGCTAGTTGGCGATGCCACCAATCACGATCAAGGTCCTGGAGTGCAATATCGCCCACGCGGATACTGCCTTCGATTGCCGGCATAAAACCGAGCAGCACGGATAACAGAGTGGTTTTACCACTGCCGGTAGGACCCACTAGAGCGAGGGATGATTGGGGCTCAATGGTCAATGTGATGTCTTTTATGGCGTACGGGGTATCCGGGCGATAGCGGAAGGAACATTCGCTAATGGCAATAGGCCAGGGGCCGTTTCCCTCAGGAATACGGTGGCCGATACCTTTGGCCCATTCCGGCCGATCCAACATGTCAAATATACGGGATGCGGCTGCGAGACCGTTTAAGCCGTCATGAAATTTCGCTCCCAACGCCCGCCAGGGGGCATAGAAATCGGGGACTAAAATTAACAAAAAGAAAGCTTTCTGAAACGAGATGTCGCCTCCTACCAAACGCAAGCCAACAGCCACTGCGATCATGGCCATACTCAATGAGGCGAGCAGTTCTAGTACTAACCCGGACAAAAATGCCAACCGCAGGGTGGCCATCGTGCTTTTGCGAAAAGATTCGGCGGCGGACCCGATCGCGTGGTTTTGCTGACGACTTTGGCCAAAAATTTTCAACGTCTCTAGCCCTTGCACAATGTCGAGGAAATGGGAACCTAAACGCCCTAGTGTCACCCAACGTTTTTCGGTTTCTCTTTCCGCCTGCCGCCCGATCAAAATCATAAAAAACGGGATTAGGGGTACGGTTACCAATAGAATGCAAGCGGAAATCCAGTCGGTAAAAGCGACTTTGATGCCGATAACTAAAGGAATTAAAGCCGTCAACACAATCTGCGGAAGATAACGGGCTAAAAAAGTTTCCAGATTATCGATGCCTTGAATTACTGTGTTGACTAACTCGCCGGTATGGTCGTTAGCCCATACCATCGGCCCAGTCGTTTCCAATTTCTGAAGCAATCGGTCCCTTAATGATGATTCAACCGAGGTCGACAAGTTTAGTGAGGCCGTTTCGGTCAGACCAGCAATGACGGCCCGCAAGAGCAATATTCCGAGCAAAATAGCCAGCCAGGGTTTGATAACGTTCCATCCTTGGTGTCGAATATACACCGTTGCCACCACTTCCGCCAGGAGCTCTGCTTGCAACACAATAAGGATGCCCGACATGATGCCATATCCAGCGACTGTGGCCAAAAGCCACCGAATCGGCCGCACCTCTTTTACCAGTCGTTGATACATGTCGGATTCTCTCCTTTTAGTTAACCAAGCCGTTTCTTTCAGCCTAGCGAGCCTTTGAATATTGTGCAACTCCAGGTCGCCAGATATTACACCGGGAAACTTATGAACCTTAAGGTCTTTAGCAATTTAGTACTCCTGTATTTTGCGACCAATGGACCGCCGATAAGTCCGATGGATCCCCGCAAAGTTTGGCCGATAGGGGAAGTGAATCTAGGACTGAGGAGGGATGCAGACGTTTTCTCTATGTTACAGGATATAGCCAGGAATCATCAGAAGGAGGCTGAATTATGAGCCAACTTGGTCTAGCGCGATTACAGTTTGGAATCACGACAATTTACCACTTCTTCTTTGCTCCTGTCACCATAGGCATGGCGGTGCTTTTGGCCATCCTGGAATCGATGTATGTTGCGACGGGAAACGAAGAGTACAAAGCCCTGACAAAATTCTGGGGCAAACTGTTTTTGATCAACTTCACCGTTGGGGTTGTGACGGGAATTTTGCAGGAGTTTCAATTTGGCCTGGATTGGGCCAACTACTCGCGCTTTGTCGGGGATATTTTTGGCGCCCCGCTCGCGATTGAAGCGCTGGCCGCATTTTTCTTGGAGTCGACGTTTATCGGCATTTGGCAGTTCGGTTGGGAGCAAGTGTCAAAGAAAGTTCATTTGATTGCCATTTGGATGGTGGCACTCGGCACCACCTTATCGGGTTTCTGGATCCTTACGGCGAACTCCTTCATGCAGGAACCGGTGGGATATATGTTGGTCCACGGCAAAGCGGAGATGAACAGTTTTGGCGATTTACTGACAAATCCCCAACTTTGGGTCGAATTTCCCCATACCATTACCGCTGCCTATCTCACCGCGTCCGTGTTCATGCTGGCGATTTCCGCCTATCAAATTCTTCACAAGCGTAATCCTGAGTTGTTTAAGAAGACGTTTAAATTGGCAGCCGTGGCGGTACTCATCACGGGTGTTGCAGTAGCTGCTATTGGCGACCAACAAGCGACCCATTTAGTTACCGCACAGCCGATGAAAATGGCGGCGGCAGAGGCGATTTGGCATAATACTTCCGACCATGCGCCGTGGACGGTGATTGGCGTTGTCGATAGCAAGACACATCAAATAAAGGATGCCGTTCAGGTCCCCGATATGCTGTCGATATTGGCGTATAAACGACTGTCAGGTTCACTACAAGGAATCAATACTCTCCAGGCTCAAGACGTGAGCAAATATGGCGCAGGAAACTACGTGCCCCCGGTGGCACCGACATTTTATGCGTTTCGCGTGATGATTTTAATGGGGGTGTTGATGGTTTTGGCTGGACTTTGGGCCACGATACGGATTAAAGGAGAAAAATTTCTCAAAAATCCGCGCATGCTCAAACTGCTGATTTGGACATTGCCGATGCCATACATCGCCAACGCCGCCGGGTGGATCATGACCGAGGTGGGCCGCCAACCTTGGGTGGTATATGGATTGCTATCCACCGCAAAAGGTGTGTCGCCGGCACAAACGGTACCGGCACTGGACATCTGGACCTCGTTGGTATTATTTTCTGCCATTTACACGGCTCTGGCGGTTGCGGCAGTGTTTCTCTTCAAGAAGTACACCGATTTGGGAGCAACACCAGCCAGGGCTCCTGTCGAAGGCGAAGGGGATGGGTATCTCCATGTGATTTAAGGTTGGAACCTCTCAGTATCCCGATGAGAGAATTTCAGAGGTCGGCGTGGACAAGTATTTTTAGAGGGGAGGAGGGGCCCTCATGAACCTGAATATTCTGTGGTTTATCCTAATTGGGGTGCTCTTTGTCGGTTATTTTTTTCTCGAGGGTTTCGACTACGGGGTCGGCATGATTTATCAGTTTCTTGGTCATTCGGACACCGAACGCAGAGTAGCCTTAAATGCCATTGGACCTACCTGGGGGGCCAATGAAGTGTGGCTGATTACCGCCGGGGGGGCGATTTTTGCAGCATTCCCGCAATGGTACGCCTCTCTTTTCAGCGGTTTCTATCTAGCCTTAGTGTTGATGCTGCTGGGTCTTATTGCCCGCGGAGTGGCGCTTGAATACCGCAGTCGCCATGACAAGCCGGGATGGCGCCGTGTGTGGGATTGGGCACTAACCATTGGGAGCTTTATCCCTGCGTTGTTATGGGGAGTCGCGGTGGCCAACTTGGTGAGGGGTGTGCCCATCAACGGACAGATGAACTTTACCGGCAATCTCTTGACGTTGTTAAATCCCTATGCATTGTGGTCGGGGTTGACCATGGTCATCATCTTTATTGCCCATGGTGCATATTTCCTGAACATGAAGACTGGGGGGATGATGAGTTACCGCGCCAAACAACTGGTGAAGCCGATGGGATACATCGGCACGTTTATGGTCTTGGTGCTCTTGGTCTGGAGTTCTACACTAAATGACCTGCGGCTGGGAGCAGTGCCGGCTGCGGTGGGATTGATCGCTCTGATTTTGATTGCGTCCGCGGTCCTTGCTGAAGGCCGCAATCGGGCCCGTACAGCGTTTTTTATGCATGGCATTGGCATCGCCTCTTTGACCGTATCGTTTTTTGTTGCTCTGTTTCCGCGGGTTATGATCTCCAGCCTGAACCCTCACTGGAGTCTCACCATCTACAACGCCGCATCGAATGAATACACACTGCATGTGATGACGATTGTGGCTCTGACTATGGTCCCCATTGTGCTGGCGTATCAAATCTGGACCTACTGGATTTTTCGTCGCCGGGTGGGAACCAAAACTCCCATGGAGTATTAATTGGATGCACCTTCTCAGTGCGCACCCTGAAATTTCTCCGGGTGCGCTTTTCTCGTGAACCACTTGTCACGGCAAGACAACGCTTAACTCTTTCAATGCTTTGGAGATCGTGATAGGCTTTAAGGGTCAGGGCATCTTAGGCAACTAGGTATGGGAGTGGGCGCATGTCAAATCCGAGCACGGTGACAGGTGGCTGGAGATACCGGATAGCGGCCACGTTGCTGGCTATGGCTGGAGTTATCGCTACGATTGTGGTTTATCGGCATTATATTGACCACCTTCATCGCTTCTACGGCGACAAGCTGCTATATTTAGGCATCGTGCTGGTGTTTTTTACCGGAGTTTTTTCTTTTGTGGTGTTTGGCCTGCTGGAAACCCAACAACGGCGTTTGGCTGAAATGAACAATGAATTGCAACGGCAACGCGACATTTTACAGGGATTATGGGATGCCACCGGGGTCGTTGCCAGCCTTCCCGACATGGAAGCGGTTTTGCAGAGAATTGTAGACGTCTCGCGACCGCTGTTCGGTGCACAATATGCGGCGTTGGCGGTATTATCCGAAGATGACCCGGTTAAGATTCGTCAGTTTATTACCTCGGGACTGTCGGATGAAGAACGAGAAAAGATTGGTGGATTCCCCCAAGGGCGGGGAATTTTGGGCGAAGTGATTCGCACCAAAAGAGTATTGCGCCTGTCTGAGCTAGCCACGCATCCAGCGTCGTCCGGGTTCCCTCCTTACCATCCGGAAATGCGTAGTTTTCTCGGATTGCCTCTGTTGTATCGGGGAGCAATTGTCGGACACCTCTATTTAACCAACAAACCGGGAGGATTTACAGCACAGGATGAAATGCTGGGTCAACTGTTTGCCCGTCAGGCCTCGGTCGTCATTGCCAATGCCCGCTTATATCAGGGGCGCGAAGAATGGGCCACGGTCCAGGAGCGGGAACGCATCGGACGCGAATTGCACGATGGGGTGTTGCAAACCCTGTATGGGCTAAATCTAGCCTTAGACTTTCTGCTGGATTCAGAATTGTCACTCAGCGATATTGGGAAGCGTGAGATGACACGTATTACCGAAACCCTCAGTCTGACAATGACCGATATTCGCATGTACATTCAAAGTCTGGGCTCTTCTCCGGTGGATTTTCAGGTTGCGGTGCGTGACATGCTTCAGCGATCCGGAGGCATGGACGACATTTTGTTGGAATTTCGCGATACTGAATATCTCTCGCTTAATCCCGAATTAATCCATGATTTGGTGATGTCGGTTCAAGAAGCTGTGTCTAATGCCAGACGTCATGGTCGTGCTGACCATATTGTGGTGGGGTGGGATGGCCACCCTGACTCGCATTTTCGAGTTTGGATTGAGGATAACGGGCAAGGCTTTAACGTCGAGGGTGCCAATCGGGAAAATCATTTTGGACTCACTAACATGCGGCGGCGCACAGAGCATTGGCACGGGGAAATACATGTCTCTAGCAAACTGGGGAAAGGAACCCGGGTAGAATTTCATATTCCTAAGAGCAGTGATACACAAATAGCTTGAAGCGTCGGAAAGGGGAAGGCATAAACATGCCGGAACAAATGATTCGTGTGGTCATTGTCGATGACCACGAAGTCGTGCGGGTGGGACTGAAAAATCTCATTGACTTGCAGCAGGATTTGATGGTGGTAGGAGATTACGCGACTGGCCAGGCCGCGATTGACAACGTCCCTCATCATGCGGATGTGGTGGTGTTGGATGTCCGGCTGCCAGACCTCAGTGGCTTTGAAGTGTGCCGTCAAATTAAGGGACAGGATGATCATATCCATATTATTATGCTCACCTCGTTTGGCCAAGATGAAATGGTAGTGGATGCGATTAATGCGGGGGCGTCGGGTTATTTGTTGAAAGAGGCTCGGGGGCACACGGTTATTGAAGGCATTCGCACGGTAGCCCAGGGGGGATCGCTTTTTAGTCCCCAAGTAACGGCACCGCTGTTCCAACGATTGCGTTCTATGCACAGCTCATCCGATCCGGTAGAAGAATTAACCGAAAACGAGAAGAAAATTCTTGAGCTGGTGGCACAGGGTAAGACCAATCGCGAGATAGGGGTGGATTTGTTTCTCAGTGAAAAAACCATTAAACACTATGTGAGCAGCATCTTAAGCAAATTGGGCTATACCCGGCGATCTGAGGCTGCGGCGCATTTTGCTCGATATCAATCGGACCGCCATCGCAATGAGTAATTAGTGGTGATGGGTGAGGCGGTAAATGCCCCAAATCACCAGGGCCCAAATGCCAATTTGCCATAGCCCCATGGTGAGCCAGACTCTCATGTGCGAGAATATTTGCGCGGCCATCACCGGAACCTCCTTCTGGGTCACGATATAGTCGTTCTTGATGCTTCACCAATCTGTGCCTACACTATAGCGGACGCATTTAGGGTCTGCAGGGGCCATATGGCCCCTCTCTTTTTCGCAAACGGTCCCGGTTTCGTGAGTCCTATTCTACGGACCAAAACCAGTAGCGACTTGGTCCAAATGGACCTAAATTGGAGGACCGATCGCCCCTTCTGTCGGGCCGCGATGGGCATATCTTTTAACCCGAGGGGCACAATATCCCCGAGGTGCCCTGTAATGAACCTGAAACCTACGAAAGGGCTAGAGCAACTTGCTAAGCAACTAGACAAGGAATTGAGCGGATGGCTTTCCGCATTGAATTTGGAGCCGACCACACCTGCGGATCACTATGTGCCTGATGTCGATGCCGCCTACGAACGACTCAAGGCCGGCATGGGGCGCAGTTCGGATGTGCTGTTGCGCAAAATTCAAGTGCCAGCCTGCGGGGAAAATGTAGTGTTGATTGCGTGCCTGGATGGCATGGCCGACACACAGATGGTGGACCAGGACATCATACAGCGATTGATGTCGACAAAATCCGCTCCAGAAGCCTGGGATCAAACGGCCATAACCCCGGTGCATATTTCCCGAGAGAAATCGTGGTCCAAAATATTGCAGGATTTGACTGCGGGCAACACTCTCATTTTTGCGCCGGGCCTTGCTTTTGTCTGGATTGTGGATACGGTGAAATTTAATCAGAGGGCCATTGAACGGCCTCAGACCGAATTGTCGGTGCGAGGCACGGAAGAAGCCTTCAACGAAATCTTGCTGACCCAAAAGAACCAAATCCGACGTCATTTGCTGACCCCTACTTTGCAGTTTCACGATATTGTGGTGGGTCGCGTGCAGCATACCACGGTGTCCGTCGCTTACCTCGAAGATGTAACCAATTCGGCCTTGGTTGATGAGGCGATTAAACGATTGGAAGCCATCAAGGTTGATGGTGTGGCCAACTCTACTACCATTGCCGGCATAATCCGCGACCATCCCCTATCCATTTTTCCTACGATGCGTTCGACGGAACGGGTGGATATTGTCATTTGGCGCCTGTTGGAAGGAGCGGTCGCGGTCTTGACCGAAGGGGATCCGTTTGTCTTGATTGCCCCTTCACCATTGGTGGATTTTTATCGAACCGCCATGGATTACTCAAGTTCCTGGGCCGATAGCAGTTTTGTGCGCATGATTCGCTTTGCCGGTTGGATTCTCGGAATGTATCTTCCGGCCTTGTATTTGGCCTTGGCCGATGTCAATCCCAATGTGCTGCCCACCGAACTTTTTGTGGTGATGCAGGGAAGCCATGCGGGATTGCCGTTTCCCCCTACGGTAGAGATGGTGCTGATGATTTTGGTGATTGAAATTCTACGGGAATCGGCACTCCGATTACCCAAAGTTTTAAGCGTTACTTTAGGCACTGTGGGCGCCATCGTAGTTGGCACCGCCGTAGTCAAAGCCGGTTTGGTGGATCCGCAAATAATCGTGATTATGACACTGACGGCACTGAGTCTCTTTTCCACCCCGGTGTATGAACTGACTGGAACCTGGCGAGTATTTGGGTTTTTGCTGCTTTTGGGCGGGGCTTTCTTGGGGATTTTGGGGGTCGTTGTGGTAACGATTGGGGTCTTGGCGGTGATGATGGATATGGAGACTTTTGGCACTCCATATTTTGCTCCGTGGGCGCCATTTCGACCTCGAGACTGGAAAGATACCATTGTTCGAGTGCCATGGACCAATTTTGTTACCCGTTGGCACAGCACGCGAGCGCAGCGGGTAGCTTGGCGAACTCCTGTCGAGGTTTCCGGTCGTCCGCATTTACTCAAACGCAGGCGGTCGTCATGATGATCAGGATGCGAGTCCTAGCCATAGGCGCCATATTTTTGATCATCGTAATGCTGGGGGGATGCTGGGATTCGGAGCCTGACACGGATCGCGCCTCGGCGTTGGTGCTCACGGTATCTCAAGCTTCTCCTAAAGAATGGCATTGGACGTTTTATTTTCCTAATCCCACGGTGACCGTCAGCAGTTTAAGCCAATTAAAGCCGTCCAATCAATTTTATACCATGGGAGTAACCGCCTCTTCCCTGGACCGGGCGTACACTCGAGTTCAACAAAAGCTAGCGCGCGATTTATATTTAGGACAATTGGAAGTCATTATCCTCTCATCCAAATTGACCAAGCCAGAGATGCTCAGGTTGCTCAATGCTTACAATCGAGAAGGAGTGACGCCGAAAACTGCCTATATATTGGTAGGAACGCCTCCCGTAAATGACCTGGCGTTGGTCACCCCCCAGGAATCGATTCCATCCGTGTACTGGGAAAGCTATTTTGAGTGTCATCAATGCCAGCCGGAATATCTGGGTCACCCCGAGTGGAAAGTGTGGGACGACATGGTTACGCCGGGGGTGTCGCCGGTAGTGCCTTATGGGACAAAGGCCTATGAAATGACGAAAATTGCGGTGTATCCGGGAAAAGGGCGACCAATAATTTACTCCACGCAAGCAACCGAGGGTTGGGCCTATCTTAAGGGTCAGGTAGCAAAAGAAACGTTGGCATTTGAGACGCCTTGGGGTCGAATTACGCTGGCAAACGTCCACGGCACTGCGCACAATCAGGTACGCCCGGGAAACGGGACAATTGATGTCAGCACCGACATTCATTTAAGTGTCACGTTGGCAGAATGGGGATCTTCAGTGGAACTGACACCAAGTATATTAAAACAGATCGAAATATTGGGGGAGCGTGCGGTGTTGTCGCGATGCCTGCTGTCCATCGGAGAAGCCAATCGTACCCACACTGATCCCTTCGGTTATGGGAGAAGTCTATGGTTTCAGCATCAGGCTCCTGAAAAATTGGCACGTGGAGGCTGGGAACCGATTTCGTCCCAGGTGACGGTGACGCTGCAAATTCGATCCGCGGGGAGTGGGGTCTAACGGGACCTGTCGAGCCCATCTCGAAAGGGCAATATTTCTTGATGGTCACGATGTCGGTGGTGGCTGGTGCCATCTATATCTGGCCGCAGTATATTATTCAAACCGCTGGTATCAATGGCTTATGGAGCCTTTTTACCACGGCCGGGATATCACTTGCGGTTCTGGCCCTTCAAATAGCATGGGTTAGTTTGACGAAATCAACGCCATTTGCGGCCGTGGTGCGAAATACCTGGGGAGTCTTTGGCATGTGGGTAGTGGTCAGCATGACTGGTATTCTGTGCATGACCGTTGATGCCATCATGCTGGCCCTTTTTGGACAAATGCTGCATGTGTTCTTTTATCCGTTAACCCCCATGGTGGTGCCTATAATTCTGATTGGGCTTGCCGGAATATGGATTGCTATGCGTTCGCTTAATACCGTGGCGCGCAATGTGCAGTTTTGGTTCCCCTTGATTATATTGTCGTTTGGTTTCGTGTTGTTCCTAAGTTTCAGAAATGTGCGGTTTCCAGCAGCGCTATTGCCTTCGCCTACTATTGTGATTCCCCAATGGCTTCGGGCCACCTTGGGCACGTGGTTTTTGTATGCCAATGGTGCTGTGGTGGCTAGTTTGATACCTCATATCCGCTGGACCAGGCGGCCCCGGCCGGTCTTATGGACAGCTTTGGCGATAGGGTTTCAAACTATGGTGCTCGTGGTGGTTTTCGTCACTGTGATCAGCACGCTGGGACCCGCCGCGACCGCCCAATTGCAGTGGCCGATGGTGTATGTGTTCTCTTTGGTGAGCGTGAAAACCTTCTTTTTTAAAGGTGTCGGGATGTTTGTGATTATTACCTGGACGACGGCGTTGGTGCTGTACTTAGCGGTGCACATTTATTGTTTTTCATGGAATGTGCAGACTATGGCAGATCTCTCATCGTTAGTTCGGCGGTGGATTGCGCTGGGAGCGGGAATTGTGGTGACAACCATTGCCATATTGATCCCGTCTACAATCTCGGCAGGGAAGATATTGTTCGGCGTGCTTAATCCCGTAGATTTAAGTTGGACGGTGGGAGCGACCGTGTTGTCGGTGATTGTGGCCTGGGTACGGCATAGGAGGCGTAAGCATTCATGACAGGGACGGGAATAGTGGTGCTGTGGGTGATCGGGGGCAACCTCCTGATATTTCTAGTTGTTGGTGTGGGGCTGGTCTTTGTTCTGCGGCGTATGGCAATTCGCTTGGAACGTGGTTTAGGGAAAAATCCGACCGGGACCCTGTGGGAAACGCTCTATACCATCAATGCCAATTCGGGAACCCAACTGGCCCTGACCATGCAGCGCGCGGAACAGGGGAAACCTGCGATGCATCCGATGGGCTCATCGCCTGCGGTGTTTTGGCTGGATCAAATCGGTTTTGATCCAGCAACCTTAGATCCGGTTCCGAGAAGTAGGGAGGTGGCGGTAGATTTGACAGTGCAACTAGGACCGCATGCCAAAACACCACTCAAGTTATCACTACCGGTGTTGATTGCACCGATGGGATATGGCGTGGCACTAAATGATCGGGCCAAAATTGCGTTGGCCCAAGCATCGAGTTTGGTGGGTACCGCTATTTCAAGTGGGGAAGGCCCGTTTTTACCGGAAGAACGCGCTTTTGCCACCAAATGGATTTTGCAGTGGAGCCGGTCCGCGTGGGCTCATCAAACGGAGGTGGTGCAACTCGCCGATATGATAGAAATACAATTGGGGCAAGGGTCGGAAGCTGGCATCGGTATTGTCAAAGATCCCGGAGCGGTGTCGCCAAGGGCAGCCGACGCCGTGCATGGGAACGTGGAAATTCGAACGATTTCACGGGGACAGGTACCAGAGTGGATTCGGGAATTCAAAGGAAAGGTTCCGATTGGTGTTAAAGTTCCGGCCAATCAGCACCTGGAACAGGATTTGGCCTTGTTAACCAAATGGGGGGTTGATGTCATTACTCTGGATGGGTCTTCTGCTGGTAGTGCCGGCAGTCCGGCGGTAATCTCCGATCATTTTGGCCTGGATGTGGGGTTGGCGATACATCGAGCGCATCGATGGTTAGTCGCGGCAGGAATCCGCGAACAGGTGAGTTTGGTAGGGTCCGGCGGCATTCATGATGCAGCCGATATCGCCAAGCTGTTGGCGTTGGGTGCCGATGCGGTGGCTGTAGGCTCTACCCTACTGTTTGCCTTGAGTCATGAACAGGTGGCAGAAAACTTGCCTGATATGCCCCCGACCGGGCTGACGATGGGTCAACACAAGGAAACGGCGCCGGTAACACTGGATTTGGACCGCGCCGGTGAGCATGTGGCGGCTTGGTTTGAGGCCACCCGGATCGAACTGGCGATGATCTGCCAGGCCTTAGGGGTGACGTCTATCCATGATTTGGGCCCGCAGCATCTTGTGGCACGGACTATCGAAGCATCTACCCGATTTCGGCTTGCCAGCGATGCCGACCCACTTTGTTGGATGCGGATCAATGAAGCGTTAAATCAATTGGTAGCGCACTATCAAGCATCAAACGCCGTATTAACGCACCTTGCGGACCAACCTTGGTTTGCGGATTAATTGGCACACCCGAATCAACCCAGGAAAGGTAGAGGTCGACAAAATATTTTTTCTCCATTCTGGATGATACATCGCACTCGTTACTTCCTATTTGACATCCAAAACTTTATAATGAGTGAGCGCTCACTTTTATTTAAGGGATGTTGATAGATGCCCAAGGTCACAGAATCCCATAAGGACCGGCGAAAACAAGCCATTCTGGAAGCGGCCGAGGAAGTCTTCTTGGGAAAAGGTTATCAACTCGCGACGGTGGACGATATTGCAGCACGAGGTCGTTTAAGCGTAGGTACTCTTTATCGGTACTTCTCAAGCAAAAGTGAGATCATGCTGACTTTGATGGAGGAACGATTGGGACGAACTCCTGATCTTTTGAAACGATTGACCACGGGGGAGACAGGGCCGTGGGAACGGCTTAGTCGTTGTGTGGATATTTTTGTCCTCGCACTGCGGATGCGCCATCCCAGCACGGGACGTCTACTGTTGGTCGCGTGGGGGGAAGCACTCCAGGACTCCACAGTGCGGGCAGGGTTAGTGCGTCGGTACGCAAGGCTCGTGGAGTACTTAGAAGACGTGATACAACAGGGTATTGCGTCGGGGGAGTTTCGCCGGGATACGGATGTCAATGTTTTGGCTGCGCTCCTCATCTGCCTCGCCGACGGGGTTACTTTCTATTGGTCGGCTAACACCCCAGGCCTCGAGCTTGCGCGGATTCGTGCCACGGTGATGTCCATGCTCCGTTCCTATCTTAGTCCCAAAATTTCTAGAGAGGAGACGTTTTAGGGTGATGCGTCGCGTCGTTATCACGGGTATAGGGTTGGTAACTCCTCTGGGAAACAGCCGATTGGCGAACTGGTTGGCCATTGTCTCCGGACGTTCCGGCATTGGACCGATTACGCTGTTTGATGCCTCTCAGTTAGGATGTCAGATCGCTGGTGAAGTGCGGGATTTTGATCCCCGTGAGGTGTTAGAATCTAAAGAGGTGCGTCATTATGATCGATTCATCCACTTCGCTGTGGCGGCTACGGATGAGGCTTTAAAGGATGCGAGGCTAACATTCGATGACGATTTGACCGAGCGCACAGGCGTAATCTATGGAAGTGCGATGGGCGGCTTGATGACGATTGTGGAAGCTCAGAATACGCTGTCCAACCGAGGAACACGGCGTGTCTCTCCGTTTTTGGCTCCGGGTAGTGCCATTAATATGGCGGCGGGAATTATCTCCATTCGTTGGGGCTTTAAGGGACCGAACTATGCAACTGCTTCCGCCTGCTCGACATCGGCGCACGCTATTGCAGACGGTTTTTATGCCATCCAGCGTGGTGACGCCGAGGTAATGGTGACCGGGGGTAGTGAAGCGGTAATAACGGAACTAACTGTGGCGGCATTTGATAACGCAGGGGCACTATCCAAAGAAGATTCGCGGCCGTTTGACGCTAACCGCGACGGATTTGTCATGGCGGAAGGGGGGGCCACGATCATCCTCGAGGAACTCGAGCATGCTCGTGCGAGGGGTGCCAGTATCTATGCCGAGGTGGCCGGCGTCGGTATGGCGGGGGATGCATATCACATTACTGCCCCCGATCCGGCAGGGGCAGGTGCTTCCCGGGCCATGACCCAAGCTCTGCGCTCCGCACATCTCAATCCGGAAGAAGTTTCGTATATTAACGCCCATGCGACCTCAACAAAATCGGGTGACGCTAGTGAGACGGCCGCCATCAAGTCCGTGTTTGGGCATCACGCTTATCAGCTTGCCGTCAGTTCCACCAAATCGATGACAGGTCACTTATTGGGCGCAGCGGGAGCCACAGAGGCGGCTTATACCGCCTTGGCGCTGTACCATCAGATATTGCCGCCCACCATTAATCTCCGGACTCAGGATCCCGACTGCGATCTGGATTATATTCCTCAGGAGGCTCGTTCAGGGCCGGTCGCGGTCGCGTTGTCTAACAGCAATGGTTTTGGCGGAGCCAATATTACCCTCGTGCTAAAGCGCTATGATTAGTGCCCTATTTGATTGAAATATCGCGAGGATGCCCCTAAAGGAGCGAATGGTTCAGTCCTTTAGGGGCGTGATGGACGGTTATATTTTTTGTGCCACAAGTTGCGCTAATGGCTAGGCGCAATTGGGGATCTTGCCATGGGTGCGGCAAACCCGATCTTTAATATTGGTTCTTAAGAGGGAATGGAGTCGGTTTTGATTACCTGTTTCCTGCCTCCGTACCAGGTATCGGATTTGATGGAAAAAGCTTGGTGACGCCCCATATCTCCGATGTGCAATTGATGCTCGGCCTAAATGGCAAATCACCATCTTCTTTAGATAGTCGTCAGACATCCATGGCGATTCGCCCAGCAACCACTACGGCTTGCAGGTGCGTGGTCCAACTCCACTTTGGGAACTACCAGGGCAGACGCGTCGCCCGCCGCCAAATCATTGGGATTCTTGGGGTTCCGCATCTTAGGGTCGGTGACAATGAATCCGCGATCATCGCTGATGGGCAAACCTTGCAAGAAGGGATGAGCAGCCCAGTCTGGAAAAACAATCTTAAGTTCAGCTTCGACACAGACGCCATTTTCAAACTCAATGCCATCAGACGTAATTTGTTTGATGTCACGGGTGGGATTCATGTAGTGATGCCCTTAAATCCATGTTCAAATTTCCCATAGACGTTCCTTTTTTACCGGAGGGCCTTCGCAATCCGCGTTTGCTGTCAGTACTAGATCTTGGGCCTGGGTACCCTGGCGAAAATGGGCCGCGCCTACTGCGGCCTGCCCCCTTTTATATTCATGTGAGGCTGGGGGATGGGTCCTCGGAAACTGACGCACGAGATGCGGGTTGCCGCCTGCGTTCAGACACCGCATGAGGTCGCAGACCTCGTCTTGGCCTTGGCCCTGAGCGGAGCCGATTTGGAAGCACAGGTGAAAGAACTGACGCGTCAACTCCATCAAAATAGTTGCAATAGCAAGCGCCCGTCGCGTGATGGCTACGAGAAACGGACGCCCACAAGTCGGCGGGAGACCAGCGGCAACGCGAGCGGAGGGCAACCGGGGCATTCTGGGGCCGGCCCGGTGAGCCTGTCGGAATGATCCCGATCCTGTGGTCGTGCATCCGCCGACTCGCTGTGAGCACTGTGGGGAGGACCTCCAAAACCGCCCGGCCGCCGCATCGATCCGGCGTCAAGTCTATGACTGGGTCGTGCGTAGGGAAGTCACGGAGGGGTCCAAGAAACGGGGGCGCGTGAAGCAACCGAAAACGCGGAACCTATGAGAACGTCTGGACGTTCAGCGGGACGCGGTGCTCTTGTTTATGCGGGACTTCCCAGTGGGATATCCGAACAATCAGGCAGAGCAGGATGTGGAGATAATCAAAATCCACCAAAAGATTTCCGGAACCTTTTGTAGCCTGCACGGCGCCGCAATCTTCTGCCGCATCCGCCGTGATATTTCGACCCTCAAAAAGCAAGGATTGCCGGTCTCTGAATATGCTCAGACGGCCTTTCAGGGCGAACCTTGATGCCAGAGCCGCCTAAAGTTCCCTATTGCAACGATTCTTACGACAATTCGTCCAAGTAGGAGTATACCCCTACTTGATGATGTCACTGAGTAGTTACCATGAAGGAAGTAGTGATGGAGGCGATTGCCGTAATAGGTACCGATGACGGTATAGTCAAATTCATCAGAGCCAGTGATTTGGTCATAGGCCAACTGATTGCCTAGGGCAACCACTAAGTAGTCATAGGTTAGCGACATAGGTGCAGCACCAGGGCGTTCGTGAGGCACATAGTCGGGCCGTTTGGCGTCGACTTTTCCCACAATACAGGTGGTTTTGTCCTCGTTGAGGACAGGGGGGCAAACTCATATGCAATGATACCGCAGGATCCCGGTTGCTTAGGGCTTCCAATCCAATATTGGGGACAAACAGGAGGTAAAATTTTTGATCCGTCACGGCAATTCGGACCGTGTCACCTGCCAATTTACGCAGTGGGTGCGCCACTTCCAAACCGGCGAAAGTTGCGCGCTAAGACTACCACATGCATTGCTTCCTGAGTCATACTACCCACTCCTTTTATTGTAATTTTGGGGTAATTATTACCAAAACACTTGAATTTTATCGATTTTGTAAGCTTTTAGGAGATATCCCAGAATTGGAGGTCGATAACGATTCACTGAAAAATTTGCATGGGGGCCAAAAAATCGGAAACCCTACCACATGGGAGGTGCGCTATGACGGTTGTGGGGTTAGCTCGGCTACAGTTTGGAGTCACGACTATCTATCACTTTCTAATAGTTCCTTTAACAATCGGCACCGCGTTGCAATTGGCGATTTTAGAGACTATCTATTGGAAAAATCCTACCCCTAAGATGCGGGCGTTGTTGGATTTCTTTGGACGTCTGTTCTTGCTTAATTTTGCTTTGGGCGTGGTGACTGGGATTCTGCAAGAATTTCAGTTTGGCATGAATTGGTCCAGTTATTCCCGATTTGTCGGGGATGTATTTGGCGCACCGCTGGCCGTTGAGGCCTTGGCCGCATTCTTTTTGGAGTCTACATTCATCGCCATTTGGATCTTTGGCTGGGATTGGGTCTCGCCACGCCTGCATCTATGGTCAATATGGTTGGTGGCGTTTGGCACCAGTCTCTCCGCGTTTTGGATTTTGACCGCAAATTCTTTTATGCAGGAACCGGTGGGATTTGTTCTGCGCCATGGCCGGGCGGAAATGGTGAATTTTTTTGCCTTGTTGGGCAACCCTCAGTTATGGGTGGAATTCCCGCATACCGAAATTGCGGCGTTGGCCACCGGGGGTTTCTTTGTGGCGGGGATTAGCGCCGTATTTCTTCGCAAGGGGAAACACGTAGAGGAGTTCCATCTCTCGTTCCGGGTGGCTATTTTGACGGCTGCGGTGGCCAGCATTTTGGTGATCATAATTGGTCATGAACAGGCCCAACATCTTATTGTGTCCCAGCCTATGAAGATGGCGGCATCAGAAGCGCTGTACCACACTAGTTCACTGCATGCCCCATGGACGTTAATTGCTTGGATTGGTCCGGTTCGGCAGGTCAACCGCTTCGTTATGGCCATTCCCTATACGTTGTCGATTTTAGCCTATAACAGTTTATCAGGGCGAGTGGTGGGGATTGATGCGCTTCAACATCTTTATGTGCATCGGTATGGACCGGGATGGTATGTACCTCCGATAGTCGTCACCTTTTGGGCATTTCGCCTCATGATTTTGACCGGATTTCTGATGGCGGCCATCGCATTGCGGGCTATATGGCTGGAGCACAAGGGGATTTTGCTCAAGGCCAGCAATTTTTTAAGGGTCGTGTCATGGTCGATTGGGTTGCCGCTGTTGGGTAATATCATGGGCTGGGTAATGACCGAAGTAGGCCGCCAGCCTTGGATAGTGTTTAGCCTCATGAAGACGGCCGATGGTGTGTCGCCCACGGTGCCGATGGCGGACGTTTGGATTACCCTAGTAGGATTTGGCGGATTGTATGGCATTTTGGGATATATTGATACCCGCCTACTGATCAAGTATGTGCGTCTAGGGCCCGAAGCCAACGAGCCGGAAAGTCCCCATCCGCCATTGTTCCAAGTTGTTAACCCCACAGATTCGTGAAGGACATTTCAAATGGGGCAGGCATAGGTGTAGAGACGGGTTATCGTATGAGTAAGTGACTAGGAGGATGCGCCGTGCACTTGCCAAGTGTCTGGTTTGGCTTGATTGCTGTGTTGTTTGTGGGCTATCTGTTTTTGGAAGGATTTGACTACGGGGTTGGTATATTGGTGCCCTTTCTAGGGCGAACCGATCAAGAACGCCGCGCCTTAGTTGGGACCATCGGGCCGGTTTGGGATGCCAATGAGGTGTGGCTAATCACGGCCGGAGGCGCCATTTTTGCCGCTTTTCCCGACTGGTACGCCACGCTGTTCAGCGGATTCTATCTTGTTTTAGCGCTTTTATTGGCAGCTTTGATCATTCGTGCTGTAGCACTGGAGTATAGATCTAAGGATGATCGGCCTCAGTGGCGCGCCAGATGGGATGAGCTCTTGGTGGTCGGCAGCGCCATTCCCGCCTTTGTCTGGGGAGCAGCTATGGGAAACATGTTGCATGGGGTGCCGATCAATGCACAGATGAACTATGTCGGGGGATTTTTTACCTTGCTTAATCCCTATGCCATAATTGGCGGGATTGCCTCATTGCTGTTGTTTACTCTTCACGGGGCACTGTTCTTGTCGATGAAGGCGCCGCTAGAATTAGCAAAACGCGCGGATCAGGCAGCATTTAGGATTGGATGGCTGACTACCCTATTCTATTTTAGTTTTGTGGTTCTTAGTTACTACTTCGCCAATTTACGGGTGAGATTGGGCGTCGACCCCGGACCGGTTCCCGTATTAGCGGGATTTTGTATGATTGCCATTCGGTTTGTGTTGCAGCGGGGACTGCGGGGATGGGCTTTTGCGTTGACTGGTTTGACAATTGTGCTATCCACTATCAGCGTGTTTTTGACGCTCTACCCGCGTCTGATGATTTCCACATTAAATCCTCGGTGGAGTCTCACCATTTACAATGCGTCCTCTAATGGATATAGCCTTATGGTTATGACGATAGTCGCGATTACCGTGCTGCCCATTGTTCTGGTATATCAAGTATGGACCTACTGGCTTTTTCGCAAGTGGGTGAGTATGGACGATGCCTTTCATTATTAATTGTGCGGGATAACGAGAAGCGCCCGTTGGTTGCGGGCGCCATGGTTATAGGTTGATCTTTGACATCGGGACTTCCGAATAAAGCCGATTTCGCCAGAGGCCATCATCTTCCGCTGCGAACAACTTGGTGCTGGTCGTTCCATAGTGAACGCTATACAAATATGCTTTGATTGTGGCCGAGGTCTTGAA
Source organism: Bacillota bacterium (assembly GCA_021797515.1). GTDB lineage: Bacteria > Bacillota > Sulfobacillia > Sulfobacillales > Sulfobacillaceae > Sulfobacillus_C. Next base: position 49,967 of record JAJZZP010000187.1, read on the forward strand.
TCCATAGAGGTTCGTGGACATTCCCTGAGTATGCGAAATGTTGCGGTGTTGGACGGATACACATATTATTGCGATCGCGTGGGACGGTGGCATGTGATTGTTTCTTCCTCGAACCTTTCCGCATCACTCTAGTTGGTCCGTTGATATACTGAAGGTGAGCTGGTTTTCTCCGACACAATCTCCGATCGGCTGGCGCACCGAATCTGCGATCTGCCGCGTCGTAGGGGCGAGCAGAACCGGGCGAGGTGGTCTGCCCACTTCAGCGTCCGTAGCATTGGTGTGTCTGATTGGCCAAATCTATTCACAAGGAGAAGAACTCCATGAATGATTTACGTCTTACCCTTCGCCGGCTCTGGGTCAACGCTCAGGGAGATGTCCGCGCAGTCAACATGAATGAAACTACTGCTGTTCAAGAATGGGCCGATACATCTGTCTTAGGAGTTTCGTTGATCGGAACTGCCGAAGGCCGACGCATTCTCTGGTTTCAGCAATTTGATTTCTCCAGTATTCGTTTAGATGTCCAAGGCCGAAGAATTCCGGATTTGGAAGCACAAAGAGTCGCCGTTGAACAAATGGAACGGGTCCTGTTCCCACATCTATCTACACATCGTGGCCGTATCGCAGCTATTTGTGTTCCTACGCGAACACAACAACTGGCTATTATGACCGTTTTAACGAAACGTTGGCCTGATGCCATGAATCACTCCATCTCTCACAGTAGTTGGCGTCAAGCGATCAATCCGAATCCCGCCCATGTTCGCGGTGTGCGACGGCCTCGTGTGACATTCCAAAACAAGTGATAATTCCGCTCTGTGGAAATAGTCTGCTCGATATGCCATCTGAATCAATCTGAGTGGACATCCTCCCATAGCTAAAGCTTGGGGCTTCCACCCAAAAGACCAGTGTTTTGAGAAGGCATTGAACCTTCGCAGAACCGGCACTACTGACTTCGTGAATAAAGTCTGGGGATTGCTAACGCGTGCCTTTTCGATCATTGCGTAAGAATTGGTGCTAGCCTGCCATCCGGGCGTTCCGGGGCTGCGATCTGCCGATTCATCCGAGTGTGAGCAAAACCGGAAGGGAGTGGTGCTGATGCGCCTCCACGTTGTGATTGCCGGTATCGGTGCGGTTGTGCGAACCATCCCCGCGGTGCTTGCTAATCGATCACAGACTTCGGAGTTCTGCGCGCCATCCAGGTAGGAGCCAAGTGGTGTGCATTTGGCATCTGCACACAATATACCGCCCCATACAGAATGCAAGGTATCGAAAGGATGGTGATCTGAGAGCGAGTCTATGGCATTACGGGAAGAGAACCGGTAGTCCACACATAGCCTCGCTGGAAACCTCGTTTGATCCAAGCGGGCCAGCGTCCCTGATACACTATGTTGCGAGTGCCCCCATAAAAAACGTCGGTTATGGTAAATTGCGAATATGGGCCTCCGGTTTCCAGTAACCAAACCAGATAAGGATGATAGGGTGCAGGAAGTTTTTTCTGGTGGCGTTTGGCATGCCAGTGGTGCACCGCGACCCGCGACTGCACCATGGCGGCGTGCCCCATTTTTGGCCACGGATGGCTGGTGCCGTCGCCTACCGCATAAATGTTTTCAAATCGGGGATGGTTTAAGTGATTATCGGTGGGGATCCAGCCATACCCGTCATCAATTTTGGTACCGGTCAGCCACGAAGGCCCCTTTGTTGGTGGCACCCACAAAGAGCCGTCATAGGGAATACGGTGCCCTTTAATATAAATGTCCTTGTCGGTGATCCGCTCAAATTGGCATTGGGTGAGCACTTCAATGCCGTGGGTTTTCATAAGCTGGGCCACCTGACGCTGGATTTTTGGACTACCGTTTTCCGCTAGCGAGGCAGCCGGAGTCAGCGTCGTGATCTTCGTCTTGTGTCGTAACCCCCGTTTGACCAACCAGGATTCAAACAACAAAGCGCTTTCTAACAACGGGCACTCGCATCCGACGGTGATTTTGGGGCGCCACTGGGGGGAGCCAACAATCGGGCCGACGCCAAAAACGAAATGGCCTTGTGTCCACTGTTCCCGTTTCCAGGAACTGTGACGGGCCTGATATCCTTCGCATACTCCACCATGCCTGACATTGAGCCCGGGAATATGCTCCCAAGCTGGTTCGCTTCCAGTGGCAATGAACAGTACGTCATAGGCAATGGGAGGCAAGCTGGCAGTATATACTTTTTGGCTATCGGGATCGACTTCTACGATGATGTCTTGCACAGATCTGATGTGGAGGCGCCGACAATGGTCTGATAAAGGCATTGAAACCCGATGGATAAATTCGAAAGGTGGCTGATCCATCGCATGCACCAACCCCGGTCGATAAATGGCGTCTTGCCAGCGGTCGATAAGGATAACGTCAAGCTCTTGCGGGGAATAGAGACGACGCAGCCAAGTAGTCACTGCCAGACCGCCAAAACGAGCACCGAGCACCACGGCACGGGTTGTCATTTTTGATGACCTCCTTCGCTAATGTTAGGTATGACTCATTGTGGCTCAGTTTATGCGGAACCCGAGAGGTGGAATGGATTTGTCTGCTGGCAAGATGTAGCGCCGAACAAATTTTTAAAACTAATTGTCTATGGAGTGATTACCGACCCTGGTTCCCAAGCGTTATTCCTAAAATGCTGAGTGGCAATGCTTAAGGGAGGGCGGAAGGAATTTGACCAATGGGGCACGACAGTCGCTTGAAAGTGCACATTTGACACGGATTCACATGTTTTGGTTGCTACTAGCAGCTTTGGCATGGTTGATTGAAGCTTACGACATTGGGCTTGTGGGAGTTGTATTAGTTCCTATGCGCCATTTGTGGAATCTTACCGCCTCAAATACTGGAATTTTGGTCTCGGCATCCACCATGGGCATTGTTATGGGCGTAATTCCCGCGGGGTACCTCATAGATCGTTATGGGCGAAAGCGCTTGTTGGTGGCCTCACTGATCTTTTATTCTTCGGTCTCAATGCTGACGGGATGGGCAGGGTCGTGGCAAGAAGTCGCCTGGTTGCGGTTGGTGGCCGGGTTGGGGCTGGGCGCTATGTTTCCCATTCCTTACACCTTGTTAACGGAACTGAGCCCCAATCACTTGCGGGGAATGGCCGCCGGCATTCTTGATGCGTTCTTGTCGGTGGGATACTTCGCGGCGCCTCTGTTGGCTGCATGGTTCATACCTGCCTTGGGTCTAGATGCCGGGTGGCGTGTACTCTTCTTTTTTTCCGGGATAGGGCTAATTTACGCTTATATATTACATAGGTATTTGCCGGAATCTCCACGGTGGCTGATAGCTCAGGGGAGGCACGCGGAAGCATCCGCGATTCTGGGGAGGCTCGGGTTAAGCCCAGATGAACCCTCCTATCCTCGGGACTTGCCGCCAGAAAGGGCGTCTAGGTTGTTCCATGCTCCCTATTTGAGGCGCACTATGATGATGTGGATTGCGTTTCCAACCATTTTATTCATGTTTTATGCGATTATGAGTTTCATGCCCACCGTGTTGGTTAAGGAGGGCTTTAGTAGTCGTGACGCCTATTTATTCTCTAGCTTAATAATGGCTGCCTCCATTCCCGGGAAATTTTTGGAGGGATGGTTGGTGGAGCGTTGGGGACGGAAATCCTTGATTATCACATTTTCGCTGTCTGCCGGGGTCGCTGCATTGTTGTTTCCGTTGGCACGAGGGACTTTTTCCATTGTCGCCGTAGGAATTTTGCTAGCATTCTTTGGTATTGCCGTGGACCCAGCAATTAAAGTATTTTCCGCAGAGCAGTATCCAACGACGCTGCGCGGCAAGGGGGTTGCTTTTACTGAAGGTGTGGGCCGTTTACTGGGGGGAGCGCTGGCACCGTATATTATGGCTTTGGTTTTAGCCAATGGGGGAATTAGCCGAAGTTTTGATTTTGTAGCCGCGGTTGCCGCAGTCGGCGCCCTGTCAGTTGCCACATTGGGCCGTGAGACCAAAGGATTGGCATTGGAGGAACGGGCGTTGGGAAGCAACTCCGGGATAAACATGGTGGGTGAGGGGACAACATGAGCCAAATTCAACAGCAGTTGCAGGAGTGGAGTCAAAATACCCCGCAGTTTTTATGGTTGGGTGAGGGAGCGACTGGAGACTGGGTTACGGTGGCAGATGCCGCGCGGCTTGTTCGACATTATGTGGCTATGCTGACTGATTTCGGCGTTGAGCCTGGACAACGCGTTCTGCTAGGGGTGTCGCGTCCGATTCGTTTTGCTTTACTTTGGCTGGCGCTATTAGATTTAGGTGCAGTAGCGGTACCAGTCGATAGTTCTGCGCCGACATCCGAGCGGATCAGGATTGCAGGTCAAATCTCTGTGTCATGGATGGTGGCCGATGAATCTACCGCGGGCGAGACCGCGCCCGGAGTTGGGGTAGTGATGGTGGACGGCAAAGGCCGTCTGTCTTTACTACGTTCAGATCTTCAAACAGGTGACCGATATACCAGTGGGGGTGTGGTGCTGTTTACCTCAGGATCCACCGGGGAGCCCAAGCCGGTCGGCTTGCCCCTTGCCGCTCTGTGCCAAGCGGCAAAAAGAGTGGCGGTTAGCCATCATTTGGGACCTAATGACCGTGGTTATTGTCCCTTGCCGTTATTCCACGTCAATGCCGAAGTGGTTGGAGTCTTGAGCAGCTTGGCAGCTAGGTCTAGTCTGATTCTTGATCTAAGGATGATGCGTCATCGGTTTTGGCAAAACATGAAGGAATGGAAGATTACCTGGATTAATCTGGTTCCCACGTTGTTGACCCTTTTGATTAAGGACAGCGGCTATCTTCCTTTTCGCTCAGAACGGGTCCGCTTTTTGCGAACTGCGTCAGCGTCATTGCCAACTTCCGTCAAAATCGCGGCCGAAAATATGTTTGATATTGAAGTGGTGCAAAGCTATGGCATCTCGGAGGCTTGCGGGCCGGTTACCGTCAATACAGCGGGGAAGGAAAAGCCCCACAGTGTGGGAGTGCCCGATGGCGTTGAGATCACCTTGTTGATGGGTGGAGAAATTGGAATTCGCGGGCCACAGGTTATTGACCCCGCGTGGGGGCCTAATGAATGGGCGCAATCTCGATATTTTGACGGATGGTATCGGACGGGAGACTTGGGGCACTGTGACCCAGATGGGTACCTTTACATCGATGGGCGAGTGAAGGATGTCATCAACCGCGGAGGAGAGAAAATATTTCCTGCGGAAGTGGAGTCGGTGCTGCTGGCTCATCCCGCTGTATATGAATGTGCCGTGGTTGGCCGCCCCAATCCGGTATTGGGGGAAGAGGTTGTGGCCTTTTTGGTGACTAATAATTTGAATACCATTGAACCGGAATTGCGCTCCTTGGTTGCTTCCCAGTTGAGCCCATATAAGGCACCTACGGTATACATGGCAGTAAATCAGTTACCACGCAATCGATCAGGAAAGATATTACGCCATCAGTTGCTCCCAAGGAGCACGCAACCGGCATGATGGAATCTATGGCTAAATCTAAGAAACCATATGTGCGCTCATTGGATGTGGTACGGGCAGTTACCATCGTATCGGTGATTATGGTGCACAGTACCTGGTTCACCGCTAATGGCGGTGGTTCCATTGCCGCGGGGGCGGTATTGTCGGTACTGCATTTCACCCGGGAGTCATTCATGGCGTTGACGGGATTTGTCCTGACCTATAGTCTTTGGGATCGGCCTGCTCGGTGGGGACGTTTCTGGGTTAAACGGTATCGTTTGATCGCTATTCCCTATATTATTTGGAGCGCAGCCTATTTGACGTTGTCGATGCCAGTATGGCCCATCTTGCCCTATGTGAGCAAACTACTGCAAGACTTGCCCACCGGAGCCGCCTGGTTTCATTTATACTACCTGTTGATTACCATGCAGTTTTATTTGCTTATGCCAGGGTTTTTGTGGCTCATCCGTCGATTTCAAAATCATGCCGGATGGCTGGTGGGAGTGGTGGCCGTTATGGAGATCCTCCTCATGGTTTATGATCAATACGGTTTGTCGGCTCATCCTGGCGGTCTCAACGCCTATACTGGCACTGAAGTGTGGACCTATGGTCTGTACTTTATTATTGGTGGCGTGATGGCGTCCCGCTGGCCAGAGATCTCAAAGTGGCTGGAAAGCCACTCTCGGGCTGTGCTGGGATTTTTTGTGTTTGGCATTATGGTGATGCTCGGATTCTATTTCGGCCAGTTGCAGGGCCAGGTGAGTCGGGTTAACTTTGCGGACGCGGTGTTGCAACCGGCCATGGTTGTGGAGTCGGCAGCGATATTCCTGGCGTTGGTCCGGGTTGGCATTTGGTATCAGAAATATTGGCGGCAACCCGGAATCCCGTGGCACGCTCGTGTGATGAAGCGCATAGCGGATGTCTCTTTTGGCATGTATTTGATGCATCCGATGATTTTGCAGGGTTGGTTGCTACTTGTACACTATTGGCGGTGGAAGCCTGAACTCTGGTTTTTGGATGGGCTTACGGTGGTGGTCTTGGTGGTATTCAGTGCTGCAATTACAGGGCTGTTGGCAAGAACTCCCTGGGCACCTTGGATCATTGGGCGATCAGCAATCGGGAGGGCGCGGACAAAACCCGCGGAGGAACCCACTTGGGCACCATCTAACGCGTAGACGAAGGACGGTTCGCGTGGAACAAAAGGTGGTAAAAGCATTAAACGACGTGTGGCGGGAACAACGTGAGGGCCATGAAGAGCAGCTGCAGGCGATGGTGGAGCAAATGGGTCCCCGTTTATATCGCTTTGCCGTGGCGATGCTTGCCAACAAAGATGCAGCTGACGACGTGGTTCAGGAATGTTTTGTGCGGTATTGGCGTCATCTGGAGAACCATCCTGAACGTGAATTGGGACCCGGATGGTTGATGCGGGTGACCGCCCGCCTTTGCTTAGATGAAGGGCGCCGCAGGCAAAGACAGCAAACGGCCATGCAAAGGTGGCAGGAGTGGCATCGCCTCACATCCTCGGATGGCGAGGATCCAGCGGATGAGCAACTCATGGAATTAATTTTGAGATTAAAACCGAAAGACCGCCTTGCGGTTGTTTTAGTGTACTATCAAGACTTGTCTTTGGCGGAGGCGGCGGCCATCTTAGGTACGACACCCACTTTTTTAAAGACGAAGTTAGGGCGAATTCGGAGACGGCTCAAAACAGAATGGGAGCGAGGACAATGAAGCCAGAAGACATTCGTCGGGTTTTGCATCACCATCTAGATGGGATCTCAATTCCGGATGCAACACGTTGGATTCAAGGCGCTATGTCGCAAGAACACGTACCCCAGCATCCGCATTGGGGTCGACTTAAAGTGGCCGCAACCGCTTTGGCATCTTTGGCCGTTGTCGGGGGTTTTTGGCTAGGCACTCGTACCCGAGGACCCCATACGGTTGCAGGACCACGGTTTATCGGCACCGCCAGTGCGCTAAATTTTGCGGTGCCCTATTTGGCCAAACATAAAGTGAGCGCCATCCATGTTCCAACATTTTTACCGTTCACCGTGGCCACTTCCCTGAAACCCCAACCGGCTCTTGTGCCCATTGTCAGGGCAGGAACCGGAAAACTTCCCCAGTTGCTGTCTCCGCAATTGCCTGGAGTAAACCATGCTGTCTATTGGATTGCTGTCAGCAGTCAAGGAGCACCGCTGTCGGTGGCTGCGCAGATTGGGGACCAGCACACCATTACTCAACTGATGCAAAGACAAATTCCGTGGGTGATTGTGGTTGCTAGCCGCAAGTCTTTGTTCCCCGGCGGGAATGGGGTCGACCAAAAACTGTTCCACGGTCGTTATTGGACCAGTTCTCAGATGGCCTTGTATCTCAATCAAGTGAACCAGGCTGAGGCTGTTGACTGGCAGCAGGGAAAAGACACTTATACCATCGTGGTCACCGACCAACGCGTATCGCAACCGGAACTGATATGGCTGGCCCGCACCATGCAGTCAACGACCTTACGCCATCCCCAGGCGTTTGCGGTGGTGTATCGGGCACTGGTAGAAGCCAAGGCGGGAAAACCTCAGTTGGAAACTTGGGTAATGTCGGCAACGCCCTACGATAAGGGGTACCATACTCAGGTGAGCTTGTCTCGTTTAGCGTTGTTGCATCCTGCACATGAACGGCAGCGACTTGAAGTCACACTGCCCAAACCGCCAATTGCAGCACATATTCCGGTGGTTTTGCCCCATCAGTGGTCGGTCTTTGCCCGCCCTTTCTTTGCTGGAGTATCCTATCAATTTAATCCTGGGGGCTATCGGGTAGCGTGGTACAAGACCACCACTGCGGTAACAGTTCCGGTTAACGCACCTCCCAAAGAAGTTCCTTTTCTCGAGGTGACTGCAGGGGATTTGGCAACCGGCATCATGCCTCGGTTCGACCAACCTGTGCTTTCCCTCGCGGATTACCGGAATCTGGTGGCCAATGCAGTGGTGGGGGATGTGGCAGATATCGTAAGGATTGGTCCGGATAAAGTATTTGTCACGACTCGGTTGACTGATGCCGCGTCTTTTTCGATGGTCCAATTTTCCTATCGGGGAACCCTGTTCCAAGTGGCATCGCCGTCACTGTGGCATGCATTGTCGGCTGCCTGTCAAATGTTGGGGGTCGATGCGAACAACCTCTAGTTTTACCTATTCACGAGTGCTTTATATTCTCCTGCCCTCAACAGATTCGATAAGTTTATCGAGATCGTGCATCCAAGCTGTCTCATTTCTGCGTATTACCCCAGTGAAGTCATCCAGTGATTTCAAGGGGAGGGTTCAATGTGACAAAAAAGACATTGCCTGCATTGGCCATGGCGTCGTCAATGGCTATGTTGGGACTGCTGCCAGCGACCGTATTCGCTGCCAGCACATCGTCGATGGTCATGCTGTCCTCGAGTGCCACTACCGTCAATGTGGGACAGACGGTAACTTATCAGGTTAGCGACAGCGCAGCGACCAGATCCACAGAGTATCAATTTTGGGTGCAGTCGCCTTCCGGCCAGTGGCGGGTAGGACAAAATTATTCTTTCAGCAATTCGTTTACGGTGCATGCAACCCAAGCGGGAAGTGAAACTGTTGTGGCTTACGCGCTTTCCCAAACGGCAGTTTTGGCCCACGACTGGGGACAGGCGTTGGCGACCAATCCTGACCCTCTTTATGCGGGCAGCCAAGTCTCATTGACCGTGTCGCCGATAGCCTCCAGTGACAATCCCATCGCCCATGTCACCGTAACCGCGAAAAACGTCATGAGTCCGTTGTATCAGTTGTGGTGGAAAACACCGGCAGGGGTGTGGGAACAAAGTGGAGGATATCAAGCTTCGTCGCTATTTACGGTAGCTTTGCCAGAAGCAGGAAACTATCAATTTGTGGCGTATGCCAAAGCACCGGATGCCATGCCCACTGCTGCCGAAGCGGTCTACACTCCAGGGCAGATGGTTGCTGTGACAGTGCCTGCAGCTCGAGTGGTGGTGACCCCGGCAGTCTCTGCACTGAAAGCCGGGAGTCAAGGGGTGGATCCGTTGATGGTTGCCGTTGAAGATGCGGCAGGCAATCCCATCATGAATTTTAACGGAACGGTCACGGTAATGGATACCGAGGGCCTGTTGATAGGTAATAACAGCACCAGCAATACCGTATCCGTTGCCATATCTCACGGCATCGGGATGGCGCAAGTTATGGCGGCGGCAACTTCTGGCGTGAGTGACACCATTACCGCCGGGAGTTTAACGGCGAATGCCGGAAACTTAGTGCAACCGACGGTGAATTATGGATCGACCACGGTGACTAGTCGATCATTTTCTGGCAACATATCCCAGTTAAATAGCATTACCCAAATAGCGAGCACCGTCTCTGCCAGCAACGGGGATCAAAATCCTTATGGTTTGACTTATTACAATCCTCCTAACGGCCCTGCCACGGATCCGTTCAACGGAGATTTCTTGGTTTCTAACTTTTCCAACAGTGGAGGCACCAACGGTGCTGGCTCTGCCATTGTGGCGGTCAACCCGAATACAGGAGCAGTTACTCCTTTTGCCAGCACGGCTGCGGGGCCTGTCAATTTGGCGGTTAGTCCATTAGGACCGGTATGGGTCGCCAATTTTGGCACTCAGGGCACTAACGGCAACGACCAGGTATTGACGCCGATAGGCGGGGAATTTCCTCAGGGCGGCAGCATCATTACTTCTCCCTTCTTAGATGGGCCCTGGGGGCAAGCCTTTGTGCCTAGCGCGGCAGGACCAGCGTTTTTCGTGAGCAATGCATTAAGTGGCACTATTGATGCGATGTATGGGTTTTCTCCCCCGAGTTTTAATACCGATACCAAATTTACCGTCATTGGGCAGAGATTGGCTCACCAAGGCACCACAGCGGCCTCCGTGCAAGGACCACAAGGCATGATTTACGATGCATCCACGCACCTGGTGTATGTGACCGACACTGCGGACAACTCGATTCGTGCTTATTACTGGAATGGACCCAATACCCCAAATCAGGGGATGGGGCAACTAATCTACCAAGGTGCCCCGCTTAAGGCACCGGTGGGAATTACCATCGATCCGCTCAATGGCGATTTGCTGGTGGCTAACCAGGGCAATAACAATTTGGTAGAAATTGCGTTAAATGATGGCCACGCATACGTGGCTGGCCAAAAAGTCTTGGATAACACGCCGGTAAATCCTCAAACCGGGGCCGGATCAGCACTGTTTGGAGTGTACGCGTTGGTCAACAACGGTCAATTGGAAGTGTTTTTTACCGATGACAACACCAATACTTTGGATGTATTGAAGTAGCGCGCGCATAATTTTGGCCTGACCCTGTTATTGACGGGGTCAGGCCTCTGATTATTTAAGGGTATCCGTATTCTGTGATTGATCTTCTTTTTCAGAAATTCTTGTCGCTCGGAGGCAAAATCGTATTGTATGATTGATGACCATGCGCGCGGGGCACTGTCAAATGATGAGTGCACGCTGTAGTGGGACTCCTAGCGTTAACACGATGGCTATGCTCATTGACGACCGTGTACACTGGAATCGGGTCATCGTTAATGCATTAACGGGCAGGTTAACGACTGCACACAAGTTTCTGCCGAAACCGGTTCGGGCTTGTATGTCCGGTGGGTGGTGTCGAGCGATTTGTCGAGAACGACTTTTCGTGTGGCGCATCGTCCATGGTATTATAAAAAAAAGGGGGTATCAGCATGTCAACGCGCGTTCCCTGGCGACCATCGGGTTTTGATGAGCTCCCCACGGACGAAAAGGTGGAATATGTCCAATCCCTCTGGGATCGGATTGCGGCCTCTGACGAGACGGTGCCCGTTCCCGAATGGCACAAGGCCATCATTCACCAACGTGTCAACGAACTTGAAACGGCTCCTGACAGTGTGGTTGACTGGGCTGAGGTTCGTGATCAGATTACCCGTGACTTGCACCGTTTCCGGCACAATCCATGAGCGTCCGTGTTCGTCTGGGAGGGGGCGCCCAACGCGACGTGCAAGATGCCGCCGCCATGGTACCACGAGAAACAGCTCGGGTTAGGCGAACGTTTCCTCGAGGCGCTCGGCCGTCTCTTTGATCGGATTATGGAGAATCCTCGACAGTTTCCCGTCGTAGAATTAGAGGTGCGCCGAGCGCTTCTTCGCCACTTCCCATACGGCGTGTACTTTACAGTCACCAGCGACCACATTCAGGTTATTGCTGTTTTGCATTTGCGGCGGTATCCCCAAGAGTGGCAGCGTCGGATCTGACAGCCGCAGGGAATGGGGCTGACCGGGCCCCCTATCATCACCTACTTTTTTATCGGCCGTTAACGCTGAACTATCGGGGCCAGTGCCCACAGGGACGAATCCCGTGAAAGGCGAATACACAGACAGCAGGGGGTATGGGGCAGGTTAGCGGGTTAACACCACACAACTGGGGGGATAGAGATTAAGGCTGAAAGCAGCTCTGGATCGACTGGTCCTCAAGGCTCTAACCATGAGTATTGAACAGTTCTGAAGGATTTGCTTCAACTTCATATAGGAATTTCCGTGGGGATCATGTGGCCGATTGCAGGACGATACCTCGTGAAGTTAGGTCACGCATTGTGGAATGCCCAAACATAGAGGAAGACGTCACCTTACGCGTGGGTGTGTCTCCCCATCACCCACCGCGGTAAGATGAGCGGCGTTGTAGGGCTATTGGGGGCGAATATGCCTTAAGCACAAGGGACCGGAGAACCTACCCATCAACCAACTTTGGCTCGCCGCCCTGCCGCCCAGGCGAGGCCTCGATCAACAGGCGAAGCCCCGGTTCATTCAAGGCGAGGCGACGGCAGATCAATCACGAAATACGGATACCCTTATTTAAATGTCGTTTATGAGGATTTAGCGGGCCAGCGGCCAAAAAAGATGCGCGGTCCCGTAGGGAAGGGCATATTCGGGGCTGGTTCTAGGGTGACTCCGATGGCTTGGTAACCCAAGTGCGGATTTGGCACGGTAAAGGTGATCGTTGCCGACCGGGAAACACTGGGGATTAAGGCTACCGGTACATGGGTTCGGCCATGAATCATCCACACCTCCAATACGCGGTTAGGAATCGAAGGGACCGAGGTGACGGTCAAGGTGCCGATTTGGGACCCCGGACTCCAGGTGACTCTTATCCGAGATCCACCAAATGCTGTGCTCTCGGCATGTAGTGTTAATGCGGGAATGGGGGGGACATGGGTACTAGACGATACCAGAAACAGTCCCAGAATTGACAGTAGTAGGGCCAGGCTAAACGCAACCAAGGGTGATCGAGGCTGCCGTTGGGTCCGCAACAAAATATCGTGGGCACTGACCAACGGTTCTCTGAGCGGAGCCAGACCCAAGGGATGGGTTGCGATGGCTAACTCTGCCAGGCGCTGTTGGCAAAGGGTGCACGCAGCGACGTGGTTTTGGTGAAACTGTTTGGGCCCGAGATTTTCAAGCAACTCTGCGTCTGTTAGGTGTTTCATTCTCGGCCCTCCTTGATGAATCTTTGTTCTTCTTGGTGATGGCGGATCAGTGGCATCTTCTCATTGGTATCGCAATGATTCTCCGAACCATACTGCTGTCTGAGCTTGGTGAGGCCTCGGCGAACCCAACTCTTTACGGTTCCCAGCGGGCGTTGCATGATCTCGGCTACGTCATTTTGCGTGAACCCGTACCACAAAATGAGTTCAATGGCTAATCGTTCTTCGCGGCTCAAGATGGCTAGTGATTGCTCCACCTGAATCCTGCTGACGACCATAGTTTCATTGCTAGGCGTTCGGAAGTTTTCGTCACGGATGCTTGGCTCGGAAGCGGTCAGTTCCCAGCGCCGTCGATTTTTTCTCAGAAAATCAATGGTTCGACTCTTAGCTACTTGAAACAAAAAAGCAGTTACTGGCCCAGACTGCGGCCGATATACTCTGGGATGCTGCCATACATATAGGAATACGTTTTGTAACACGTCTTCAGATTCATGGCGGTCAGGAATAATATGCTGTATCAACCCTAAAAGGCGCGGAGCATAACGCGCATAAAGAATTTCGAAGGATTGTGCATGATGTTCGGCGATGCCTAACATCAACTCGTTGTCGGAGGGTTGGTCCATGATGGCTCCTGTACTAAGATGGCCCTATCATATCATGAATCTAGTCAATCAGTGCAGCTAACTATTGCTGTGTAGGGACGCGTGTTAGCCGTATTTTTTGACCGTGATGCGTAAGACGAGGCTACCCGCGGTTGCCATGCGTTCGGCCGTGTTCTGCATGTGGCGATAGACTTCACGCCTTTTGATGATTGCGTGCATGTCGGTTTCATTTCCTAAACTTAAGATAGCATGACGGTACAGATCGGCCATGTCATTTTGCATGGTCATGGCGGACAGAGCATGCTGTTGGGCCTGAAGTGGGTCCGATGACAAAACTTGCACCGCCTGATACAAGTCTTGACTACCATTTTGCAAATGGTGGGCCATGTCCAAAATGAGGGGGTTGATGGCGATTTGGTATAGCTCCAGTTCGCGGATGGTAATGTCTCCGTAGTTGATCATGTCTTCCATGATTTGAGACAAATCGTTGATATCCTCACGGTCAAATGGGGTAACAAACGTTTGATTAAGGAGACTCAAAATATGGCGTCGCTGAGAGGTGGCCAGTGATTCAATCGCGGCGGCCTCGGCCGCCTTGGCGGTTCGCTGAGAGTCATCGGTGCTGGTCACATAGGCAATGAGAATATTGGACATTTGGACGACCAACGATGCTTGGTCATGCAATTGGGCGATAAAGGCTTCCGAGGTTTTAGCCGTCATAAAAATATCTTTCCAACTCATCGACTGTCGTCTCCCATTTTCTAAGATAGGATTGGAAATTAAGTCAGGATTTCTCTCACAGTAACACCTGCAACAAATCTGATGCAAATGACTTTTTTGGATATTCGTGGCGTGATTGATCGGATGGCTTTTGACATTCAAAGTCGCTATGGTGACAGATTATACTCCTCACGTTCTTCAGTACCAGTTTTGTATGGTGGAGGATCGGAGACCGGTGGTGAAACTAGGACCCAGGACCCTCACGATGAGCACTTGCGGCATCCCCCCATAATATACGCCTAAGGTGGTAGAGCCAAGTGGTTGGGCACGCATCAGATTACCGGTCGCAAATTATCGGCGATGGGGCAAAAAAGTTACTCGACGACATCACCGATATGGTATCCCGTTGCGGAACTTTTGGAAACCGTGGTGGAGACCAACCACCCTCATCTGACGATGAACGAGTAGTCAGTGAACTGGCGGTCGCCGCGTGGGATGACGCACAAAATGCGACAGGGGTTTCGTATTAGGGTAGAATAACAAAAAATGAAGGAGTTCCTGCATGCAACGTAAGGCGATTGGCCCTGTGGCGTTGTTAGCTATTGCTTCGGTGGATCAGCTAGCGATTACTATGTCTCAACAGGGATTGTCGATTTTAAGTGTGGCATTCAAAGAATATAGCCATCTGGGTGTTGCACAGATGGGCGTATTGTTTTCCACCGTTGCTTTCGGCGCCGTAATCGGAATGATTCCCGCTGGACTGGCGTTAGATCGGTGGGGAGCAAAAAAGGTCGCCTGGATTTCTGGGTTTTCCATCTTGATGGTGATGGGAATTTTGGGACTGGTGTTACCGGAAAATTTCTGGGCTTTGGAAGCATTGTTGGGATTGGTGGGGTTCTTCCTGCCTCCCTTGTCCTTAACCGGGATGACCGCTATTAGCAACCACTTTCAAGACACACCCCAGGAAGGGACAGCGATAGGCATTCGCCAGGCGGCGACACCACTTGGCGGCATATTGGCGGCAAGCATATTTCCCTGGCTGGTAAAAAGCTGGTCGTTGTCCATTCTACTACTGGTCATTGCAGTAAATGCTGGAGGGTGGACCATGTTGTTTGCCTGGATGTTGCATCCTCATGCCCCGAGGCCGCTTAAGACCATGAACAGATCAGGCGTAAAAGGCGCGATTGGTTTACTGGGGCACTTGCGTCAGCCGCTATTGGTCAGTCTTTTGCTGTCGCCGGGGCAATATACGTTGTTGACCTATTCCCTGTTAGATCTGCATGACCGCTGGCATGTGAAGATGGATGTTGCCGGCCCGATTTTGGCACTGGCATTGTTTGGAGGTTTTGTCGCCCGCATTGTAATGGGGAAATTGGCGGATGGTGGGAGAAATGCGCAACGTTTAATGATTGTTACCGCCATTATCGGGATTGCAGCATTGCTGGCATGGGCACTGGTGCCCAAAACCACTGCCTTTTACATGATTATAGTGATATTCTTTGCTTTGGGTGCTGGCCTTGATGGATGGAATGCGCTTCTAACTACTTGGATTTCACGGATAAGCTCGGCCAGCCAACGCGGTATGGCCCTAGGGTTAACTGGAATGTCAGGATTTATCGGCATTGTCCTCTTTCTTCCCGTGTTTGGCGTGTTGGTCCGAACGACACACTCCTATCGGCCCGCATGGATGTTGCTAGCCGCTATCTACGTAATTGGTATTCTGGTCATGGCGCGCGTCAAGACCAAAACCTCTTCACCTCTTTGAGTGTTCCCCTCGCCAACATCTTTGGATACAAGGGCCCACTTGACCATGGGAGAACGGGCCATTAAGACCATGCGCAATTCTAGGCCGGGTTGGACAATTAACTCATAGACCATACCGAACCGCGTGGATAAATAAGTTAGCGAGAGGCTGCATTACGAAGGGGGCACGACAAATGAAGGCATTTATTCTGGCAGGAGGCGAAGGAACGCGACTGGGGCCATTAACCCGAACTCGGCCCAAACCATTGGTGCCACTAATAGATCGCCCAATTTTAGACGGGATTTTATCCCATCTTCGGGAAAATGGGTTTGACGATATTGCATTGTTGGTGGGATATCGCGGCCAAGACATTGAACAATATGCCGCTGATGGAAAGGAATGGCAGGTGCATCTGTCGTACCAATTTGACACTGGAAAACCTCTAGGTACGGCGGGGTCAGTTATCCGGGCGCTCAAACGTAGTGGCTGGGATGAGCCTCTTTTGGTGGTAAGTGGTGACGGAGTCACTAACCTGGATCTGCGGGATTTTTATCGCCGTTGCCAAACCGAAAAGGCGGAGGCGGGAATCTTGTTGTCTCGGGTCAGTGATCCCCGGCAGTATGGGTTGGTGACCACGGATGATAGTGGAAAAGTGACGGGGTTCATTGAAAAACCGCAGATCGCGGTCCCGGACGCTTGGGTCAACACCGGAATTTATTATTTTGATCCGGGATTGCTGCGAACATTTACCACCGGCATTAGCCTTGATTTTGGGAAAGATTTATTCCCGCACTGGGTCGCGGAAAATCGACGCGTTTTGGGACTAAAAACCCAAGGATACTGGTCTGATGTCGGATCTTTTGACCAGTATCGGCAGACTATCTTTGACTTGGTGCGAGCCAAACATGACGTTTTAAATGCAGAAACCGGGCGATTTCAACGCGATCCTTCGCTGATCATCATATCTCCGTCGGTGATTGATACGACTGCAACGATAGGCCGCGGTGCGATCATTGGCCCTTATGCGGTCATCGGCCGAGATGCCTATATTGGAGATCGCTGCCGAATTTCACGGTCCATAATACGGCCGGGGACCTGGATTGGTGCCAATACGATTGTCCATGGCGCCATTTTGGCAGAACACTCCTTTATCGGGACAGCAGCTACGATTGATAAGGGATCTGTCATCGGGGACCATAGTTGGATTGGTTCAAGAGCCCATTTGGAATCCAACAGTCTAGTTTGGCCCAGTACGGTCATGGAGACTATGCCCGCAACTGCCCCGACCATATCATGATGACTTCGCTGGGATTTGAATGCCGCTGGATATGGATTAGGCCAGCGTCCTTCATCCATTTTGGCAAAGCCTTTCCCCGATCCCATACCCGATGGGTTCTCGACAGCCATCGATAAGGGGCGTCATGTCTAGTGCCAGGCCAGTCTCGGGTCAAACGGATATCACCCCACCAGGGCAGCAGATGATGGAAATAGACACGGAATCCGGGTGCCTTCCAACCCTGGGGGGTATGCGTTTCCAATATTACCAAATGGCCTCCCGCTCGCAACAGGTGTACCGCCTGTTTTACCGCAGTTTGCGGATCGTGAAGGTCACGTACCACGAAAGTCATCACCGCTGAATCAAATTCCGCTTGGTGGCCATGAAAAAAATTCCCCAGCTCATCATGATGCGGTTGAACTTGAGAAGGTAAATAATCAAGCATCGCGATGGAGGGATCAAGGCCGGTTAATTGGCAATCAGGGAGTTGTTGTCCCACTATCCGGAGTAGTTCACCGGGTCCGCATCCAATATCCACTAAAGTGCGGGGATGATGGGCCACGATGATGTTCGCGACACGGTGCAGCCAGGCTGGGTAACCTCTCCACGACACTACTCGGGTCTGCATTGCATAGCGATCGGACATCCAGTCGAAGGTGTCTTCCAAATTCCGCTTCTGGTGTTTTGGTTGGGCCAACGTCTCCATCAATAGAGGCCTCCTCGAAAAATTTTCGCCCTTAGTGTGTCTCCGAGCGTATCGTTGTATGCGGTCATGGATTGGGGTAGTGATTTCTCTAGTGCTTAATAATCAACGATTTTCGGGCCATTGGGCCTATTCAGTTTACCCCCTATGGAGGACTCAATCTCAGACCAAAGTGCCATGTGCCATTGTGTATGGTAGATTACGATGTTAGAGGAGAACGGTAGCTCGGCGATTGGTGGTACGATTGCTACAACAAGGGAAAACATGCAGCCATTGAGGTTTAGGCGACGAACCGAACAAATTATCAATGGAAGCTGCAGATGGATGGGGAACCCCCAAGGTTCTCACCAGCAATATTCCAACAAAAAGGGGACGAGTGCCATGTTAAATCTCAACACAGACCCTCAGATTGTTTTGTGGGCATTAACTAAAGATACATATTGGCATCCGGCCGAGCGGTGGCAGACTGCCGGCGGACACGGCAAAGAGTTGTCCACTGACGAGATCTTTTCTGTCATGGATGATATGGTGCACCATTTCGTACATGCGCCGGTGGTCATTTTAACGGGGAAAAATGTTTGGCAACGAGAAGATTTTGAACAAATATTACGGAAAATGGCGCCGAGTCTGCCTTCGGCGATTGCGCTAAACAGCCCACGACTCGTCAATGCTACCCTGTTGTCGCGATGGAAGGATCTGGGTCTTAAATCCGTTTACCTTCGCTTGCAAAATCCGCACACGGTACAAGGACACCGGGCGATCGCATTGGCTGAGGCAGTGGTGGACCAGGGAATGCGACTTGAAGTCATGACAGGGGTGACGCTAAGCACTTTGCCGCGGCTGCCGGTTTTGGCTGATTTGACGCTAAGTCTGGGTGCTGCCAGTTGGCAACTCAGTTTTAACGAATCGTTAGGGCGAGGCAAGTTGGACGCCAAAACCTTAGAACAAACGTTGGTATGGCTTGCAGATTTTGCCTCATCAGCCCCCTTGCGGGTTTTGCCGATTGGGGCTCCCCATTATCAAAGGATTGTATCGGACCGATATCCGGTTCTTGATGCTGGACGTATTGCCATCCGCGAGGCTCGCGGCCTAGCCTACATTACTCACCATGGTTTCGTTTATCCTGGGGTGAACTTACCGTTTGTCGGAGGCAATCTAAGGCAAAATTCCTTCAGCAAAATTTACCGGGAATCTCCGGTGTTTTGTGCCTTACGGGATCCTCGACCATTAGAAGGACGTTGCGGATTTTGCGATTACCACCTGACTTGTGGCGGTAGTCGAACGCGAGCTTTTGCGGAAACCGGAAAACTGTACGCAGAAGATCCTGGGTGTTGGAATCCTCAGACAGCCTAATTCGGGGTAGTAGAATTTAACGACGACTTGTCGGTAAAGGCGGCCTTTGTGATGGGAAAAGAGCAGCGCATCACTCGCATCCGTACCTGGTTTCAGTGGAGTCTTGGGGCACTATGGTTTCTCGACGGATTGTTGCAATTGCAACCGGGGATGTTTTCCATGGATATGATTAGCACTATCATGCGGTCGGCTCTTTCTGGCCAGCCGATGTGGGTGTCGCAATTGGGAAACTGGGCAATTGCTAACATGAGCCCACGGATCGGGCTGGTGAATTGGGGTTTTGCTGGCATTCAACTGCTGATAGGGATATTGCTGTTGATGAAAAATCAGCGCTGGGTGCGGTGGGGGCTCTGGATTTCCATTGCTTGGGGATTGGCGGTATGGATCTTTGGTGAAGGATTGGGAAGCATCTTGACCGGGACAGCAACAGCTCTCAATGGTGCTCCGGGGTCGGTAATCCTCTACGTATGGATTGCCGTGATGCTGTTGCTGCCAGATTCCGCCTGGTGTCTCGGGCGGGATCATTGTTGGATTCGCGACGGAGCATCGCTACTATGGATTCTGGCAGCTCTTCAGCAGGCGATACCGGATTATTGGACCTCAGTGGGGCTGTCCTCAGTGTTTCAAGGAAATTTGATGATGCAGCCGCGATGGTTTGGTAATTTTTTAAGTCCTCTGGTGTCCTATTCCGCTAAAAACCCACATTTCCTCAATGGAATGTTGGTTGTTCTTATGTTGATATCTGGCCTCTTGCTGCTTTATGGACATCGTTGGACTTTTTGGGGGTTTTGGCTGGGTACCGCCTTACTGCTCTTTATGTGGATTTATGGACAAGGATTTGGCGGCGTATTCACCGGTATGGGGACAGATCCCAATTCCGCACCTTTGTGGTGGTTATTGATGCTGCCAGCCTATCTTACTAGAAGTGATCCTCGCTCTAAGACGACGCGCAACTATAGCTTTTAGGACTTGAGCTGTGGTTTAATCACATACTTCCCACTCTCCGTGAAAGTCCTGTTACTCGATGTTCAGGGTGTCGAATGTGTCATCCTCTCCTTTTCGGTCCTCTCGTACTCCCGCTCATTCAATCCGGTGTGCACCAAGGCCGCCGTCAGGTCTACACATCGGCGATGTATTGGACCACCGTAACGAACGTCTCCAACGGGTGGCCTCAGTGTGCGTTGCCTGCTTTTTTGGTGGCACACGTCGTATTCGTCGCCGTGTCACGAATTTGAGTGCGTTTCTTGCCTGTATCCGTCACGCGAACGTCAACATTCATCGGTATGCGTCCAAAATCCGAGCCGTCGCGTCGATTGTTCTGGTCCGTGTACACCTCTGTTGTGCCAGCATCGAGTGCCCTATCCTTACTGCGGGGCCTGGCTTTCTTCTCCTTCACTTTGGACCGTGGTGGGGATCTCCAAGTGATCGTCCACAGAAGCGAATATTTCTTCCGTGGATGCTGACGGTACCGAAAAGGGACCACACGACACGCTGACCTTTGACGAGACTGGTAATACGGGTATACTGCTTGGCCTACTCGGGAACACGCGATCGGTACTGTCGTCCGGCAGGGCACTACGCCTCATGTGAATGCGTGGCGGATGCATGAAGGGAAGGCCTATCCAATGAAACCGCCACGAATCGTACCCTTCGCCAGACAGCACCTTGGCCCGTTCCCATGCGACTTGAACGTCTTTAAAGTAGCGAAGGCGCGCATTCTCGCCCTCCGTGTGTGCGAAGACGTGGCTCTCTACACTCACGCGACCACCGTCGCGACGGCATCAGAGAAACATGGGCGCCGAATCGCAACAGTCGATCTTTATGGGTGATGACGAGCCTTGGGTATTTAGTGTACGGATTGGGAACTCTGGTAATGCGTGGGATGGCACGCCGAGTTTTGCAATTCGATGACGACGGATAGATGGACCACTTCCATGAGCCATTGGGTCCTGCACAATATGTCCTGATGACCATAGCGAGCCCTAATCAAGCAGCGTACCCTCAAAGTATAAACATATTCGTTAAACCTCACTAGGAGGGGGAACCACACCGTGAACAAAATATTTGATGTCGTGGTCATCGGCGGCGGCGGCGGGGGATACCCGGCCGCGCTTCGTATCGCGCACAGTGGACGCTCGGTGTTGATGATCGACGAAAAAGGGAATTTAGGGGGCAATTGTCTGTTTGAAGGCTGTGTGCCGTCAAAAGCGGTGCGCGAAGCGGCTTCATTGGCTATGCGGATTCGGGGCGCGGAGTATTTTGGTTTGGAGGCGGAGATTGAGCTGCCACGATGGGACCGTATCCGGGCATATAAGGATCGTATTCAAACACACCGCTACGCGCAGCATCAAAGCGAGATCGAGGAGGCAGCGCTTCTTACGATGGTGCGCGGCGTGGGAAGGTTTGTGACGGACCATAATATTGCGGTGGAGGATTGGGACCGAGAAACCACGGAAGTTATCACGGGCCATTATATTATTATCGCCACGGGATCCGAGATTAAGGGTCTGGGTATTCCGGGAGCGGAATACATTTGGAACAGCCATCACCTTTTTGCTTGGCACGAAGCCGTTCGAGAATTACCACTGGACGTGACGATCCTGGGCGGCGGCTATATCGGAGTGGAAACCGCGTCTATGCTGTCGTCACTGGGAATTCATGTGACGTTGTTGGAAATGGCCCCATCGATTCTGCCGGGTATGGACCAAGATTTGATTAAGGTCATGGCCGGGCACATGAGTCAGCGTGGGATAAAGATCGAAACCGGAGTTAGAGTCGAGGGCGTAAGTCGAGTTGTGGGCGGGCAGTATCGGGTGTCTGGTCATAGGGTATTTGGCAATCGCCCTGCTGAGTGGGTAACCCAACAAGTCATTCAAGCAGTGGGCCGGACCCCAAGCCTACCGGCGGACCTGGGATTGGAAAAACCGGGCGTAGATTACACCGCGAAGGGGATCGTGGTTGATGACAACATGCATACCAATGTGCCCCACATTTACGCTCCGGGCGATGTCAACGGTCTGTCGATGCTTTTCCACTCAGCGGTAAGGATGAGCGAAATTGCGGCGCATGAAATTTTGCGCGATGGGCATACCGAAGATGTGTTCAATCCTAAAGAAATGCCACAAACGGTGTTTGCCGACCCTGAAGCCATGAGTGTCGGATTCACTGCAGACGAGGCGCGAGCGGCGGGAATCAAAGTCTGGGAAGAGACGCGTCCAATGGGCGTGGAGGCCAAGGCGCAAATTATGGGCAATACCGAAGGGTTTTTGAAAATGGTGGTATCGCGACAAAATGGTGAAATTGTTGGCATGCAGGCTGTAGGCATCGATGCAGCCGAACTTTCCTCAGTTGCCCAGATTGCAGTGAAAATGGGGCTCACGCCGCGAGATCTGGCGCGTATGACCTTTGCTCATCCAACTCAATTTGAAGTCATTGACCGTTTGGCACGATCGATTTAATCGACGATTGTTGGCGTTATCCCGTCCTGGTATATCATGGGACGGGATAACGCCTGGCGTGGCGGAATTTAACTTTTGACCCCAAAGGATGATGATTATTTTGGAAACCTATAAAGTGCAGATTAGCCGGGTAAGTCCAACGCATGTCAGGGCAACGGTGCGCAATTATGAACTCTCCCGCCGCCTGACCCTAACGGGGTGAGGCGGGGGTTTCTGAGGTCACCCTCTAGAAGTTCCTGGTTCTACGACCGCTGCGCCGAGCCGTTAGGCCACGTACGTCTTATGCTGGATCTC
>JAJZZP010000113.1 GCA_021797515.1 Bacillota bacterium
TTCGGAAACTAGGGCCGGAGCGGTCCGAAGTCACGCCCGGGGAGATCACACAAGACGTGGGGGGCCCACGGCCTCCCACGCAGCGGTCAATGAGCCAGGAATTTCTGGGAACGAATCCAGAACCCCCCGCCTCGGCCTCGTAGAGGCCAGGCGGCGGGAGAAGTTCATACTTTAGCGTCAGAAGGGAACTGAAACGGCCAATCTCCTCCAGACATTCGGTGATGGTGTGCTTGAGGGGTGCAAATTTTTGGTATCGGCCTTTAATGCCTGCTGCTTTGACAAACTGCCCCAATCGTTGAATGAGGTTGAGACTGGGGGAATACTGGCAGCTAGGGGCAGGTGAAACCGAAGCGTTGCGCCGATACCGCGTGGTGTCGAGAAGGATCGTGAGGGGTCGGTCGTAAAGCGTGCGGCGAGCTTCCCGCCATACTGAGACTGTTAATATGCGTGTGACGGGCGACCGTGATTGCCGTCACCGCGTGTAACGTGCCCAAGACATGGAAGTGTTGATGCCCGGAAGGTGTCGGCTACAGCCTGGGGATCATTAAAGGTAGCCCAGCCAGACCCTTAAAACGAAGTGCGCCGCGTTGCCGAAAAAGACGGGGCGGTACCTCGCTGGGGCTTTGTCTAATACCGAGGTTCATGGTGTATTCAGAAATGGTTTCGGGTTGACCGGGCCCGCTTTGGTCGGTTTTGAGACGGATCAACCTCGTTTTTAGGAGCATTGGTGGGACTCCGTTCCATTTGTTATACGACGGCCGGCCCACCGCTTCTTGCACCGTATGCGGGGATGAACGGCGAACGCTGCCTTGAACGGAGTCATCTGGACGTCGAGATCCGCGGACCACTATAGAGGATGAAACCCCCCATAGAGGAAAAGGCGGGGCTATCACGCATGTGTTGTCTCTGCGGACTCACACCCGCTATCCGGTATCTTACGCACTCGCATTACGATAACCGAGTGCGTCTCCACCTCTTGTTCGCCAGCGGGAGGCATTAGGTATCGAATCGGGGGATCTGATCTTCAAGGCAGGCGTTACTCCCATAAAATACCACACAGTGCCGCCCTCGTGTCGGGCTTTTAAGACAACAATGGCCTACGGACAGAATTGGCAACACATTGACGAAGGCGCCGCGGAACAAGACACTCCGAAATTGCCACTGATAGTCTTCGATGATTAAAGTCCAAACGCTCCCGTGGAAGTCCCCAGGAGCGCTATGGGCTTCCTGTAATCACCCTCTTCCGTCGGGTGCAGTATAGTGGATCTTTCGCAGCCGGTAATTTTCTATAACGACACCATCAACATCCTCATAGGGAAGCGGTCCCTGAACTAGCAGAAACATTTGGAATCGGGAAACGGAATTGTCATCAACTTTGTATAACGGTACACTGAATGCAAGGTCGGAACTGAGGTGGCATATTGAGTATGGAAGTCGCAAGCCAGTCCACTCGGGAACCTTTCCGGAGCGGCGGACTGGTCGCGTTAGTTTGGGCGCATTTCCTCAATGATGGGTTGGCAAACTATCTTCCGGGGATTTTGCCGTTTTTGGGAATCGCTCTTCATTTACCATTGGCTCCCATAGCAGGGCTCATGTCTGTATTATTGTTTGGGCAGATGCTGCAGCCAGTTTCGGGAATTTTGGCCGATCGAGTCGGTGGACGAGGATTTGCATTGTGGGGCCCGATCCTCACCACGGTAGGCGTTGTGGGCGTGGCGGTTACCCGCACTTATTGGATGCTAGCGCTTCTTTTTTTGATAACGGGAATAGGCAATACCATATTTCACCCGCAGGCGTTGTCCATTACTCGGTCCATCACTCAAAAACGGCAGGGTGTTACGATGTCGGTGTTTTTGATTGGTGGAGAAGTGGGGCGGGCATTAAGCCCCTTGGTGGCGGGATGGGTTGTGGCTACCATGGGCCTGAAATTCATCTGGGTGATGGCTATACCCTTGGCCTTGACCTGGCCTTGGATGACACGATCTGTGCCCAAATTGCCACGCCAAACACGGCATGGCAATCCCATAAAGTGGCGTAAGCATTTGAAGCCAGGTCTAGCGCTGATTGCTTTTTCCGGGCTTAGAGCGCTGATGTTGTACGGCCTTAGTACCTTCTTGCCAATTTTGTGGCATCAACGGGGTGGCAGTCTGGTTGCTGGGGCCTCACTAGTGACCACGTTCGTGGGCACCGGCGTTATCGGTACTTTGGGCTCAGGCGCGATGATGGACCGCCTTGGAAAGCGGGTTGTGTTGTGGGGCTCGTCGATTGCCACATTAATCTTCGTGAGCTTGGTCCCGTTTGTCTCTGGTATCTGGCTATGGCCCTTGGTCGCGATTTTGGGTATTGCCGTATTTGGAACCTTCCCGATTACGTTGTTGATTGGACAAGACATCTTTTCTGAAAATCCCGCAATGGGATCAGGTGTTGCGCTGGGATTGGCTAATGGCCTGGGAGCCCTGCTATTGCCCTTATGGGGGCTGCTAGCGGATAAGGTCGGGGTAAGCCCTGCCATGTGGACTGCTGCAGGCCTGACCGTAGTATCTTTCCTATTCATTTCCGGGTTGCGCGTCCCATATTCTGGGCACACGGTCGGCGAGCAATAGGCGCAGAATTTTGGGATTACTGATCCATGATGCGCCAGGCTTGCTTAAGTTCTGTCATGGATGCATTGGCACCGGTAACGGATAAGATGGATCGAGAACCGGCGATTGTTTGGGCCAGTTTGATAGCTGCCGCGGTAGATGCGGCTCCTGCCATTTCCGGGAGTGTCTGCGTGTCCTGAAAGATGAGGGCTTGTGCTTGACGCATTTCTTCATCTGTTACTAGGACAATGTCATCAACATAATGCCGAATCATTTGCAGCGGCAAGTCGAATGCGACCCGGGTCGCCAATCCTTCAGCAGCAGTGTTGGCTTGGGAGGTGCTTTCGAGCCTCCCGCTGCGAAACGACTGATAGATCGCGGGAGCCCCTTCTGACTGAACTCCAATGACGCGAATGGCAGGATTGACAGACTTAGCTACTAATCCCGCAGCAGACGCTCCCGATCCTCCCCCTATGGGCACAATTAGCAGGTCTGCGGAAGGAAGGGACATCAGCGCCTCCATGTAAGCTGTGCCAACGCCGGCAATCAGCAGAGGCTCGTTCATAGAATGTACGTAGCGGGCCCCAGAGCGTTGGGCGAATGTTTCGCAGGCATTTCGCGCCTCATCGAAGTCCTTTCCCACCAGTTTAACGGTTGCACCTAGTGCCTCCATGGCCTCGACCTTGATGGGGTTGGCATTTTCGGGAGAAAAAATAGTGATCGGAAATCCAAATACCTGTCCCGCATATGCTATTGATTGCCCGTGATTGCCGGTGGACGCAGCAGTTAGTCCGCTCGAACCAATAGCCTGGTGCTCCGCCTCATGGCTCCTAAGTTCAAACCGCCACGAACCTTGAAAGCTCGGGTCGGCAGCATAAACTCACATCTTGAGTTTCGCACCCTCAAAATACGCTACTTTGAGGTGCCCATTATTCCGCGAACCTTGGGAATCCGCTACTTTTTCCGCTTTCCGCTTTCCACTTTGGCCATTTAGGCGGACTGATTGAATGCTTGTAATTGATCACCCAGGAAGGACTCTGCAAACAGGGTTTTGAGGGTGGCATATTCTGGCGACCGTTGAAATTGTGCGAGATCCACGGTGCCCGATTCCGCGATTGAGGTCAGGACGACCTGCAAGAGTTCCTCGAACAAGGCCCATAGGCGTTGCGCCAAGTTTTCTCGACCAACTCGGCGACAATACCTTCAAACAGAGCGCCCACGGATTGGTACGCCTCGACTCGCCGTCGTCGAACGATTTCCTCGCCTCTCCTCCCCGAACCGGACATGCACCTCTCAGCGCATCCGGCTCTCTATTTAGGTGTCCGCTTAAAGCGAAGGCCACATCAGCATAACGGGACTCATGACGGCGAACCGGATGGTCCACCAGCGTCAGGAGATACGGATTTCCCACGGGGGGTACGCCAGAGAAACCGACTTTTTGGGGTGGTCACCAAGCGCTTCAACGCGACGGTCACACGGGGTGTTCGTGGTCGCCTTAATGGCGATGTGGTGTCTGGTGCCCGATTCTTGTGGAACCTAGTGGGCAGTGCTGCGATGTTGATGGCCACGACAGTCCAATCTGTGGGCCTTTGGCTGATCGTGGCGCACGGGGCTTGATCTGCTCATGATCGTGGGTCTCTCACTGGTATTGCTTATGCCCACACACCAACGCACGGATTTACTCTCGCGTGTGGTAGTGTATGCGGGAATCTCGGGGGGCGCTCTCGTGTATATAACCATCAATCACGATCCGGTTCACGATCTGTTGATGTCCCTGACGGTAGCCAGTGTGGGGTCCGCCTATAGTGTGGGACGGGCCAACCGCAACCAGCGCTGGGATCGCGACATCTACCGCGCGGAACATGATGCACTGACAGGAGCCTTGACGCGTCAAGGCCTGGACAGTTGGCTCCACCAGCGGTTGGCAGAAACCCAGTCCCCAGGGCTGATCGTCGCGTGTGGCCTTGATGATTTCAAATGGTTCAACGACCCCTTGGACCATGATCTTGGCGACCAGGTGCTCCAGACATTCGCGCATCGGCTGCAAATCGAACTGCGCAACCAGGACGCCGTCGTTCGATCAGGTGGCGATGAAGTTTGCCGTTTGGATGCCCGGCGTGTCCGCTGAGCATGCGCTGCTCCTTGTGCAGCGTCTACATCATGCCGTCATCGACTCCGCGAACACGCTCACTACGGGCCCCTTTCACTTGGGGGTTTCAATCGGGTGGGCGGTCGGTGCGCTGTCGGAAGACACGGCCCAAGCGGCCGATCGGAATAGAATCTGCTCCAAGCCAAACGTCAAGGAAAGAATCGGGTGACCGATGCGCACGAGGAGCGCCCTCTATCGTCAGAAACGCCCACTGGTCCACGGCGGCCGTGTTAACTCAAGCTCGTGTTTGTCCGTGACCGGCACGGTCATTCGCGGGAATGGCTGGCGTTGCTATGCACCGATATCCGTCTGCCCGACGACCAAGTCGTCTGGCTGTATGGGAAACGGTGGAACATAATTCCCGCCGAGCACCACCGGGGGGGTGAGGTACGTCTGCGCAACCTCTCGAATATACCAGAGGGAACCGCCGTGTCACTAGTGACATATTGCTGCGAAAACACCCACGCAATTTGTGCCAGTTGCCTACCCGAGATATAGGTCGGCAATGCTACCAAACACTTATGTTTAGTAAATGCAGTGGAGTCTGTGCCCAGTAGCCTGACGTAGCTTAGTATGTATGTAATAATCATAAAGCAGATGGTATGCCTGATTTTAGTTATCTGTCGGTGTATGTTCTCCTAATTTGGTAGCATTGGAGTGAAGCCAGTGAATCGATCAGTTATTATGGCCTTCTCGGCCATACCTGACCACGATTTAGAGCGGATGCAGTTGAGTTGGCGCGTCAGATCGTTTCGTAAGGGGCAATTTGTATACTGTGAAGGCAATGTAATCGGCGAGGTATTAGTCGTGGTAACGGGACACTTACTTAGTTATCGTTTAACGACTGAAGGAAAATCATGTACGATCAGAACCATAGGGAAGGGAGACTTTATTGGCGAGGAGAATTTGCTTGGTGGAAATGTGACGGAGAGTTATGTGAAGAGCGTGACTGACTCACGTTGTCTTGTGGTTCCGAAGGGTGACTATGAGAATTTACTTTGTCACTATCCAACATTTGCAAGAGCACGTTTGGAAGAGATGAGCCATCGTCTAAAAACTGCAGAAAGGATGATGCAAGAAATAGCGTATAGCACCGTAAAGCAGAGAATTCTGTTGATTCTGACGAAAATAGGGTGTGAAATTGGAAAAGTCCGATCTGATGGTGTGGAGTTTACGTTGAATTGGAGCCATCACGAATTAGCGTCGATGATTGGATCGACACGAGAAACCGTCACAAGCAATCTGTCCCTATTGCAAAAGGAAGGGCTAATAAAGATCGAGGGAAAAAGGATGACGATCACACAACAGGCATCTTTAGATGGGGCACATATGCAGTGAGGTAGGGAAGACCGTTCCCTACGGGCATTCCCTAGATGAGTCGGGTGTACGCTTATGAGCAATGGCTGCAGAGGGTGCCGTGTTGTCTGAAATTAACAGTGGACCATCGGTCCCTAAAGTAATTCATACGAAGTGTCATACGTTATGCTACTGTAGGCTAAGCGGCGAACGCCGTGCCACATTCGGGTAGCCGGTTTCTACCTGCGCATCTCTGGATCGTACGTAGACCTCTCGATGTATACGGATCTCTATTTACTCCTTCTCGACAAACGGCGTTGGTAGCCATCTTTCGCCAGAGCTAACAATAAAACCTTCAGGCTATCGTTCAGGTAGATCCGCCTTTATCCTCCTCCCGCGCGTTTTGTCTCGACATGCCCTTCACAAGATGGTTGCTGACTTAGGTCTTTCCCGGCGGACGATGCGCCCCGTCAGGTTTCCTGTACGGATAGCTACTCGCATACACTGGGCCCACTGCCTTGCTAGGGGCAGATTTCAGACAAGCCTACGTAACACTTTGCTAGCGTTGCTTACAGGCGCTCAGCTGACTTGTCTAGGGGTGTATCAACGGCAATACGCCGCACAGTGCGAAATATCTGCAAAAAAGTAAGGAAGATTACTGCGTCGATCACTATAGTTGGATACATTGGTGACAACAACTAGGAGGGGGAGATTGTATGTCCCAACTCAATGGGATTGAGACGCAGATTATTGAGAACGTGGTCAGTCGTTACCAGGAACATCCAGATGAGGCGATCTCGTCGTGGTCATCGACGGTATTGTGGCAAAAGGGATTTCAATCGACAATATCTGTTCGTGGAATTTCCCCCATTTCCGCAGACGAATCATGGCCCTAATGCACCCGAGCTGCTGTTAGGGGCACTCGGGTCGTGTATGTCCACGGTGTTTATCGCCATTGCCCGTCGTTCCGAAGTATCTGTTAAGGCTCTTGAGACCAAGGTTTCTAGGGAGATTGATACGTACAGGAACGGCAGAACACAATATCCAGGAGGCTCCTCTCCTGACTATCCTGTCCCAGAGTTTTCGGCCGAGTCATGGAAGAACTTGCTACATATTCGATACAGGCAAGATGTTAGCGGTCCTATCGATCTCAATCTAATGGACCAAGGAGGACAGCGGGATCGGGCCAGTTGAGGGTCCCCATAGCTTATGGACATTTTTGCATATCTCCTGATTGGAATCGTCACCGGGGCGTTAACCGGTTTTTCTGGGGCGAGTGCCGTAGTGGTGGTCGTACCTGCCTTGACCTTGGGGCTTCACGTGCCCTTTCGCACGGCCGTTGGCACTAGCCTTGCCGTCGATGTAGTGACGTCAATCATTGTGGCTTGGAGTTACGCCCGGCAGCATCACGTGGCACTCAAACAAGGAGCGCTCCTCATGCTGGGCGCCATGACCGGCGCACAAACCGGAGTCGTTTTATCTCACCACGTGCCTACTGCCTGGTTAACCGTGGCGTTCGGGGTATTTATGATGGCAATGTCATGGAATTTCTTGTCCCATGCGTGGCGCAATGTGCCACTAGTGACACCCCCTCGGCCCGGCCAGATTCAAAAACCACCGTCGTGGCAAATGGTGGCCGGGGTCGGATTGCTGGGATTTCTCATTGGCAATATCTCAGGACTAATCGGGGCTTCTGGCGGCATTTTGTTTTTAGTGGCATTGCTCTATGGGCTGCACTATTCCCTGCGCACCGCGATTGGCACCGGGACAGCCGCGATGGCGCTATCCGCTCTGAGTGGGGCAGTGGGCTATGGCTGGCACCACGAGGTGGATGTTTTCGGATTTTTCCTCATTGGGGCCATTGCGATGATTACGGGGTATGTCGTGGCCCGCTATGCCCAGGCAATTCGCGAACGATACCAGGTAGGGGGAACTGGCTTGTTGCTCCTGGCGGTCGGACTCTCCATGCTTATCCATTGATCCGGGATCGATGGATACGGCATCGCGGCGGCCCTTGGGTCGGTGTGGGGGCGCAAGGGTAAACATCGACCGCACGCCTTTTATCACCTGAGTTTCGCACCCACACAATACAGCGTTTTTAGACGCCAATCATTCCGCCAACCCTTGAAAACTCCCACCTTTTCACCATTCCATTGCGGCGATTTATGCGGACTTATTGAATGCTTGTAACTGATTGCCCAAGAATGACTCCTCAAACAGTGCTTTGAGCGCTTCATATTCCGGTGAACGTTTGAATTGCACAAGGTCTACGGAGCCCGATTCCGCGATAGAGATAATGACTACCTGCAGCAGTTCCTCGAACAATTCCCACAGGCGTTGCGCTAAGTTTTTCTCCACCAATTCGGCCACAATGCCCTCAAACAGAGCGCCTAAGGATTCGTAGGCATTGACCCTCCGGAAATACGCCAGAAAGGTGTAGAGGATACCGCAGGTCGTGACGTGGGCAATTTGCGCGTCAAAATCCCGGGATTGGCACTGTCCCAGTCGCAAATGCTGCTTCATCTCTTTGAAAAACACTTCAATCGTCCATCGCGTGGCGTATATTTCCATCATGGTCAGAAAGGATAGCGACGTGTCGGTGGACAGAAACGCGCGCCACTGTTTCTGGTAAGGGAATCGGCACAGGTACAGTGTGACGTCGCCGACGCCTTCATACTGCACCACGACTTCAAAATAGCGGGTGTTCAGTTTCCGGCAACGCTTCGCGTTGCCCTCTTTTTTCAACATGGCGTGCAGAGCCTTGACGTCCATCTTTTTCCCTTGGTAGGTATACTGACGCTTGTCTTTTCGAACCCCACACACCACGTGCAGCGCTTGGTTTTTTATCTGTCGCATCGCCTGGACGAACCCTTTACTGCTAAACCCACTATCGGTCAGGACGTATTTCGCCCGAAATCCGTGTTTTACCGCGCGCTTGATCATCGTAATCGATTGCGTGATTTTATCCACGGGGCATTCTTTTCGTCGTGTATTTCCGGGCGATCCCGGCACGCAGGTTTTTTTGTACTGCTCTTTGCGCGGCTTCCCGCGTAACCCCTTTTCCGAATGAATGCTGAAGTCCAGCGGGATAAAGCTTTTCCCATCAAAATAGCCCAGCACGAGGTCTTTGAACCCTAACCGGGTTTTCCCGACCACATGGTCGAAGATGTACCACACGTTTTCGATGCGCCGACCGACCCGCGCGTCGGTCGTATCATCAATGATGAATGCCGACGTGTCCGCCACGACCTTTTCGGGATTGGTGAGCGTTTAGAACCGCTTGGCGACACCGTACAAAATATCTCTCCAAGGCATCATCTCGTGGTTTTTTAGGCGATAAATGGCGTCCTTTTTCATCTTCGTGACCTTCTGGAATTCGCTCTTGTAAAAACTATTGACGCTGTTCAGAAGCATAAGAGGCAACATAATCATGAGTGCCAAAATTTCGGTAACACGGTACCCTTCTTGTTTCTTGAAATGAGCCTTCCTGATGATGGAATTCAGTTTGAAGGTTCCCATCGCATCGAATATAATGGCGTTGATCGAGTACTGGTGCTCATCGAGCACCTTTTTGATCTCAGTAGCATTTTCCCGCATGATAACACGCCGTTTTTGGTTGATTTGGACGATACCTTAATTATACCAAAAACCCAGTATTCATGCGGGTTTTGCGGTCTTTTTCCCCATTATATTTGTTGTGATTTCGAGGTGCGAAAGTCAAGTCACATTTCAACCAGATGTCGCTTCCTATCCGGCGACTTAAGCCATGAGCCTGCACTAATGGGGTAGGTTGCACATACGGTTGGATTCGCTGACGGGCTATCAGTACGTCTGCCAAAGTCAGTTGTGTAAGAGGTTCCGCCATAGCGTTGCATCCATCTCCGTAAAGCTAGGTTCTTCAATCTGCGACAGTGCCATTATACGCCTCTCTCAGGGAGGCAATCAAATCATCGCTCATCGCTGACATAGGGATAGCACTGTGATAGAATGTGCACAGTATTGTGCACGGGAGGCCTGTCATGCGTCGATTTGCATTTATTATCCATCCACTGCGTTTTGATGATTTTGCCCGCAAGTATCGGTTCACTCGATATTTGCCCCAAGGAGTTGTGGAAACTGCATTCAAAGCGGTCGGACCCGTGATGGCGGGACACACGACCGGTGTGAGGTCGTTGACTGGGGAAGAACTGGAAGGATGGCTTATTGGATTGCCTTTGACACCTAAAATTCTGCTGGAGTCACCATATGAATGGGTGTTAAAAAAATTAGAACGTGCAGGTCATTTGGCAGAACAATTAGGTGCAGATATCTTAGGGTTAGGAGCGTTCACGAAAATTGCTGGGGATCGGGGCATTACGCTTTCGGAAAGACTGTCTATTCCGGTTACCACGGGAAATTCGTACACCACGGCTACTGCGGTTGAAGGTACCTTGCGGGGAGCCGCGCGTATGGGAATTGATCTAAACACGGCACAAGTGACGGTTATTGGCGCTACTGGCTCCATAGGCGAGGCAACCTCTCAACTATTAGCTCCGCGCGTAAGGTACTTGAGATTGGTAGCACGCACCCGGGAAAATTTGGAGATTTTAGCGCAAAAAATTTTGTCCGAAAACCCGAATATCAATGTTAGCACGTCCCAGAATGTGCCCGAATCCGTCCGCGATTCGGACATTGTGGTTGCGGTGTCTTCAGCTCAGGACGCTATCGTGGAACCCGAAGATCTAAAGCCCGGATCCGTCATTACCGATGTGGCACGACCGCGCAATATCTCATCGCGAGTTAGTCAAGCCAGACCCGATGTTTTAGTTTTGGATGGGGGGGTCATTGAGGTTCCGGGACCGGATGCGGACATGGGTTTCGATTTCGGATTCCCTCCAAAAATGGTGGAGGCTTGCATGGCCGAAACCATGATATTGGCCCTGTCGGGACGATTGGAGAATTTTACCCTGGGCAGTCACATTGCAGTGGAAAAGGTGAGGGAAATTAATGAGTTAGGCGAATTGCATGGATTTCGCATGGCGGGGTTTCGGAGATTTGAACGCGCCATCGACGAAAATGAGATTGAGTTGATTCGCGAACGAGCGAACAAAACTGCCGAGCCGGATCGCTCGATGACTTATCGTATTCCATAGTTAGGTGGGGGGAACTTCCTGTGTGGAACGCCAAAAAATACTTGGGCAGATAACCCAGAAATAATTTTCCTGTGGAGGCAGTAGAATCAAAACGATCCCTAGGCGCCTTGCTGGTGGAAAAGATATTCGTAAAATAAGACCAAATGACCACTGGCATCCCTACGTTCGGAGTTGTGTGACCAAGTATAAAAACTAATGCTGAGTCCTCGTGAAGGGGATAGCCACGTGGGGAATGGGGTTCCGCGGCCTGGGCGGGTTTACCGGCCACCCTATTCACGCAGCGCGCGAGATGCCCATGACCGAATTTTTGTGCAAGTATTCCCGCTTTTTCACCGTTTTTCCCCGAGCTTTCTGCGCTTTCTGCGGGGTCTCTTAAAATTGGGATCATCATCGGGATGCGCTAGTAGACTGTGAGATACTGGTCTATCTCCCAATCGTGGACTTGATGACGGTAAACATCCCACTCGATACGTTTTGCCTCGATATATCGCCGACTGATATGGTCGCCGAGTGCTTCCAACATCACGGGATCTGCATCTAGATAATCTAACGCCTCTTCTAGATTCGCGGGCAAATTTTCAATGCCCATATCTTTTCTCTCGCTGTCGTGCATGCGATAAACGTTACGGGTGATGGGAGGCGGAGCGTCAAGTTTATGACGGATGCCGTCCAACCCTGCCTTAATAGTGACAGCTAACGCCAGGTATGGGTTGCACGACGGATCCGGGGAACGCAATTCGACTCGGGTATGTTGTCCTCTTGACGCTGGAATGCGAATCATGGGACTGCGGTTGCCCATAGACCAGGCAATATACACAGGAGCTTCATATCCGGGCACTAACCGTTTATAGCTGTTGACTAAGGGATTAGTGATTGCGGTAAATGCTTTGGCATGGTGAATCAGTCCACCAATGTACCGTAGCGCCAATTTACTAATACCCTCGCCATTTTTGGGGTCGGCAAACGTGTTGTTGTTACCCGAAAATAGCGATTGGTGAAAGTGCAGACCGGAGCCGTTGATGCCCTGAATGGGCTTAGGCATAAAAGTTGCGTGAAAGTTGTGTTGCATGGCGACGGTGCGGACGACAAAGCGGAAGGTGGCAATGTTGTCTGCCGTCTTTAGGGCATCAGCGTAACGAAAATCTATTTCGTGCTGACCCGGCGCGACTTCGTGATGGGTCGCCTCAATCTCAAATCCCATTTGTTCGAGGGTGAGGACCATTTCCCGCCGCGCGTCTTCTCCTAAGTCTACTGGCGACAAATCGAAATACCCAGCCTGATCAATAGTCTTGGTGGTGGCCATACCGTTGGCATCACGAGCAAAGAGAAAGAATTCGGGCTCGGGTCCTACCATGACCTCATACCCCATGGCACGACTGTCTGCCAACACACGCTTTAGGGCGGTGCGGGGGCAACCGTCAAACGGCGATCCGTCGGGATTTTTAATGTCGCACATCAGTCGAGCGGTCATTCCATCTTTCGGTTTCCAAGGAAAAATGGCGAACGTGTCAGGATCGGGAGATAAATACATATCGGATTCTTCGACGCGGACAAAGCCCTCAATGGAGGAGCCATCGAACATGATTTTGCCATCGAGAGCTTGGCCTAGCGATTCTACTGGGATAGCAACATTTTTCACTACCCCAAGAATGTCGGTGAACTGTAAGCGGACAAATTTTACATTGAACTCGCGAGCTTTTTCGAGTACATCAATTTTGGTCATGAACGTTGGAAGCCTCCTCCAAGAATTACCTCCACTGTACCAAATCTACTGTGGTTTTGCGAAATTCTTGAGTATATCATGAACCTTCTCGCAACAAGCTACATTTGCGAGGAGGATATGCCGTGGCCGAACTAGCAACCTTGATTTATCGTACTGGGATTCTTTATATCGTCGCACTGATCGTGTTTCGTTTGATGGGGAAACGCACCTTAGCCAAAATGGGTCCCTTTGACTTTGCCGTGATCATTATGATTGGTGAGGCGGTAGCTATCGGAATGGAAGACACCAAAACGCCTTTAATGAACTCTATTGGCATTACGGTGTCCTTAGGAGTTTTGCAATTTTTGCTGACCTGGCTCAATGTTAGATTCCGATGGTTGGAGAAAATTACCCAAGGAGTTCCTTCCCAGCTCATAATGGACGGTCATATTGACGAGCAAAAACTGATCCGGGAAAGGGTCTCGACAGCAGATCTACGAATGGAGTTGCGTCAAAAAGACACCCAGCCTACGGACGTCAAAGAGGCGCGATTAGAGCCGACCGGAAAAATTTCCATATTGAAAAAGTCCAAAAAATCGAAACCTAAAAACAAGGGCTAACGGCAATCGCGGGAAGGTTAAGCGCTGCCCGCGATTTTAGGCCGGGTTGTTAAATGACGTTCCTTTCTATTGCATTAATTTCCCCGAAATCGTATATTTAT
This sequence comes from Bacillota bacterium, assembly GCA_021797515.1. GTDB lineage: Bacteria > Bacillota > Sulfobacillia > Sulfobacillales > Sulfobacillaceae > Sulfobacillus_C. The sequence goes on from JAJZZP010000113.1 coordinate 13,583, forward strand.
ACGACGAGGTGACGCGGGTGAAAGTTGCGATAATAGGAGCTACAGGGTATGCCGGTCAGGAATTGATGCGCATTGTACAGCGCCATCCACACTGGGATTTGGTGGCTGCAACTGCTCGTCAAGACGTGGGTTCCAGTGTGTCGGGATGGTTTGCTCGCTCGGACTGGAGAGGGTTGCTAGTTTCCCTAGAATCCGTGGCTGATGCTGAGCCGGATCTGGTATTTAATGCTCTGCCTGCAGGTGCGGCAACTGCCTGGGTCGCCCGATTTGCTGCGATGGGGATTCGGGTTGTCGATTTGTCTGCGGATTTCCGGTTTGCGGACCAGACGCGTTATGAATCCTCGTATGGTCCGCATCCTGCTCCTTATGCCCTGCCCGTGGGCGTTGGAGGTTATGCCGATGATCCCCATATGGATTACGGGGATGCGTGGATCGTAGGAAATCCTGGATGCTATCCCACTGGCTTCTTTTCTTTGATGGGTCCTCTGGCGCGGGCGGGCATTTCGCTGCCGCAACTGTTTGTTGACGGAAAATCGGGGGTGACCGGTGCCGGACGCACTCCGGAGTTGCGGCTTATGATGGGCGAAATGGCGGAGAACGTAGAACCTTATAGCCTACCGGGAAAACACCGCCACACCGCCGAGATGGAAGTCGTCTCGGGGGGCATTGTGACATTTCAGCCGCACTTGATGCCGATGGCCCGCGGTATGGTGGTTACGGTGTATTGGCCCGAACCCACGGTGTCGGTTCATGATGTGCAGGCATTGTGGCACGAATTTTACCATCACAACCCCTTTGTTGAGATCCTGGCTCCCGATCAAAGCGTGCGCACAGGCCGAGTTCGGGGAACCAATCGAGTGGAAATCAAGGCGGCTCTGGATTCACGAGGTGGGGCCATGGTGCTTATCGCGGCATTGGATAATTTGGGGAAAGGTGCCGCTGGCCAAGCAGTGCAGCATGCTAATCGATGGACTCGTCTGCCTTTGACTGCAGGGTTGGATTGATGTTGTGACAACGGATATTTTTCGAAGAGGGGATATCGTGAAATTTGAAACCAGCTCGCAAAATGAAGAGTCTAAGCCGACAGCTCTGGTTGATGGGAATGTCTCTTTTCCTCAAGGATTTCAAGCCTATGGAGTAAACGCTGGCTTACGCAAAGGCCTGTTGGACATGGCCCTAATTTGGTCAGAACTGCCCGCAACATTTTCTGGAACATTCACCACCAACTCTGCTAAAGCGGCCCCAGTACTGGTTACCAAGTCGGTGGCGGATCGGGGACTTTGCCAGGCCATCGTGATTAACTCGACCAATGCTAATGCGATGACGGGAAATTCAGGATACCAAGATGCCGTCGCGATGCAAGCCCGAATGGCTCAAGGACTGAACCTGTCACCGGAGTTGGTGGCGGTGGCTTCGACCGGTGTGATTGGAGTGCCGTTGCCGATGAACTTGATTTACGGGGGTATTGCCGCATTAGTCGACGCCTGGCATTCTTCCGAAATTCCGGGAGATGGAGTCACGGCCAGTCAGGCCATATTAACCACCGATACCGTCGCCAAAACCCAGGCGGCCATAGCAACTCTGTCCTCGGGAACGGTACGGATAGGGATGATGGCCAAAGGTTCAGGGATGATCCATCCACAAATGGCGACGATGTTGGTCTTTATCACCACGGATGCCAAGGTCTCCAAATCGGTTTTGGATAATTTGGTGCGTCGGGGCGTCGAGCAGAGTTTTCATCGCATTTCGGTGGATGGCGATCCCTCCACAAACGATATGGTGTTGTGTTTGGCCAACGGTTCAAGTGGCGTGGAAATCCGTTCGGCAGATGACGAACGAATATTTGGTCAGGCGTTGGTTGCCCTGATGCAATATGGCGCCAGGCGCATTGCCAAAGATGGGGAAGGGGCAACCCATTTGTTAACCGTCAAGGTGCGCGGTGGCGTTAATGAGGCGGATGCTGCCCTTAAGGCGAGGACTGTAGTTCGCTCATCGCTGGTCAAAAGTGCGGTGTATGGATCCGATCCCAATTGGGGGCGCGTTATTGCTTCAGTGGGGTCGGTGGGCTTAGAATTCGCCCCTGGAGTGGTCGACCTGACCATGAACGGAATGCAGCTATTGCAATCTGGGCAACCGGTGGCCTTTGATGAAAGGCGCGCTAAAGAACTTATGGGGCAAGAGGAAGTGGTGTTTGACGTGGACTTACATTCTGGAGATGCCGAGGCTGAAGCTTGGGGTTGTGATTTAACCGAGCGTTACGTTGAGATTAACGCACGGTATCGTACATAAGCGATGCGTATCGTAGTCAAAATTGGGGGTAGCGTTTTAGACTCCTTAGAGACGGCACCGTGGTTGCCAGATGTTCAGTCGTTAGTGACCGAGGGGCATGATCTGGTGATTGTGCATGGTGCGGGTCCATTGATTACGAATGCTCTGGCCCGACATCATATTCACACCGAGTTCGTCAATGGCCAGCGAGTCACCACACCCGAGGTGATAGCCGACGTGATTCGGGAAATGAGGGGCATCGCAAGCGTCACCGTGGTTGGCCTTTGTCGACAAATGGGAATCAGTGCGGTAGGACTTAGTGGGGCCGATGGCCGCATTTTTGATGCGGTCATGGTCGATGAATCCCTAGGACTGGTCGGGCGTGTTGCCACCGTGCGCCCACAATTGGTGGAGGCACTGTGGTCGCTAAATATGCTCCCTGTGATAACACCCGTGGCTCCAGACATTCAAACCGGAAAGTTGTTGAATTTGAACGGGGATTGGACCGCTTCCGGATTGGCACAAAAATTGGCCGCGTCCGCTCTCTTGTTTTATACCGACACCGGAGGTGTCAGATGGGATCGCAATGATCCTGCTAGTTTGATGGGGGAAATAACGGTGAAGCAAGCGCAAGAACTTATTGCTCAGGGTCGGATAGCGGCGGGAATGATCCCCAAAGTCCAAGCGGCCGCCGAGGCGGTTGCTTACGGGGTGGACAAAGTAGGCATTGGACGTTGGTTTGAACCGGCAATGACGACCTGGGTGGTGCGAGGGGAGTGATAAAATGCAAGACACACATTTAATTGGACTATACCGGCGCCACCCGGTAACCCTGGCCAGGGGCGAAGGAGCTAGGGTGTGGGATCAAGAAGGTAAACCGTATTGGGACTTTTTGGCTGGCATAGGGGTCAATAGCCTGGGTTACCATCATCCTGATGTCGACCGCGTACTGCAAGATGCATCGCTACTGATGCACACATCGAACTTGTTTTGGCATCAGCCGGGAATTGATCTGAGTCAGCGTATTGCTGGCATCACCGATGGTATGTGGTCATTATGGGTCAATAGCGGTACCGAGGCCAATGAAGCGGGCATTAAAATGATGCGCCGCATCGGCCATGATCAAGGGCGGTACCATATTATCACCATGACGGGAGCTTTTCACGGCAGAACCTTGGGCAGCCTCTCGGCAACGCCTCATCAAAGCTATCAGGAACCTTTTCAACCTTTGGTTCCCGGTTTTGTGACCGTCCCTTACGGGGATTTGGATGCGTTGGCCCAGGCTTTGGCAAAATGGAACCCTTGCGGGGTAATGATGGAGCCCATCCAAGGGGAGGGTGGCGTTGTGGTGCCGCCGTCAGGATACCTGGCGGAAGCAGTACGGATGATCCATCAAGCCGGCTCCTTGGTATTGTTTGACGAGGTGCAAACCGGAATCGGGCGCACCGGAAATTGGTTTGGGTACCAACACGAAGGAGAATTGGGTCCGGATTTGATTACTGTAGCTAAGGGGATCGGGGCGGGCATGCCAATTGGGGGTCTGTTGGTCGCACCGAAGTGGGCGCAGGCATTTCAGCCCGGTGATCACGGCACTACATTCGGCGGCAACCCGTTGGCAAGTCGCATGGCGCTTACCGTTATTGAATGGTTGGAACAGGGTGGCCTGGATCATGTTCGTGAGATGAGCTCCAAATTGGAGCAAGGACTAGGGCTACTACAGCAGTCCTATCCCCAGTTGATTCAAGCGGTGCGCGGAAGGGGGCTTATGTGGGGACTGAAGATGTCTGTTCCTGCCGGACCTTTAGTCCAACACGCTTTGGCGGAAGGACTCATTGTCAATGCCGCGCAACCTGATGTCATCCGTCTGTTGCCTCCTTTTGTCATTGACGAGTCGGCGATTGCCGCATGTTGTACCATATTAAGGACAGTGTTGGACCAAGCATCCCGACACTAAGACAGCTTGAGAGCGGGGAGAAGATTATGATAAACGGCGTTATGCCTGGAGATCGTGTGGTTCTTGCTTATTCCGGTGGACTGGATACTTCCATCATCATACCCTGGCTTAAAGAAAATTACGGAGTGCGTGTCATTGCCTTCTGCGCCGATTTAGGGCAAGGGGAGGACTTAGACAAAATCCGCGACAAGGCATTGCGATCAGGGGCCGAGGCGGTAGAGATCCGCGATTTGCGCCATCAGTTTTTGACGGAATTTGCCTTTCCCATGCTGCGCGCCGAAGCCATTTATGAAGGCGTGTATTTGCTGGGAACTTCCATTGCCCGCCCATTGATTGCAGAAGAATTGGCTCGTGTGGCGCGACAATATGACGCCAAAGCGGTAGCACATGGAGCTACCGGCAAGGGAAATGACCAGGTTCGGTTTGAACTGGGAATTATGGCGTTAGCACCGGACTTGCGGGTTATTGCTCCCTGGCGTGAATGGCACATTACCGGACGTCTTGAAGCAATGGCCTACGCCAAAGAACATGGCATTGAAGTGGCTGCCACTCCTGAGAGTCCATATTCTCGCGATCAAAATATGTGGCATGTGAGCCATGAGGGCGGAGTCCTGGAGGATCCTTCCATCCCTACTCCTTCCGATGTATATACTTGGACGGTAGATCCCATCAAAGCGCCAGATATCGTAAAGACTGTCCGGGTCGGATTTCGGGAGGGCTATCCGATCTCTCTAAATGGGGTCGATCTAGATCCGATCATACTTATGGAACAAGTCAACCAGTGGGGTGCCGAAAACGGCATTGGACGGATTACCATGGTGGAAAATCGGCTGGTGGGCATGAAGTCCCGTGGCGTTTATGAAACTCCGGGCGGCACCATTTTATATGAGGCACATCAGACGTTAGCGGCGTTGACGTGGGACCGGGAAACCCGAGCGTTTGCCAGTGAGGTGGGTCTTAGGATGGCGCGTTTGATTTATGACGGACTGTGGTTTTCTCCGCTTCGGGAAGCCTTAAGCGCATTTGTGGATCAAGCTAACCAAGTCGTGACCGGTGAGGTAACATTGCATCTTTACAAAGGACGCGCTACCAGCCACGCGGCGTCGTCGCGGTTTTCTCTTTATTCCCAAGATCTCGCCACGTTTGATGGCGGGCAATACGACCACCATGATGCTCAAGGCTTCATTCGTTTGTTTGGGTTGCCTTTAGCTGTGCGGCACCATATGAGGACGGAGGAGTAGCGTCATGGCCGTGGCCCGTAATCCCCGTTTTCAATCGGGGCCCGATCAAAAAGCCCAATCGTTTACCGCCTCTCTGACGTTTGATTGGCGCCTATTGCCATACGATATTGTGGGGTCCCAAGCACACGTTGCGATGCTTGGCCGCCAAGGCGTGATCACCGATGAGGAAGCAGAAATCATTTCCCGGGGACTGCAGAAAGTGTTGGAAGAAGCGCAAGCCGGAACATTTGAGCCACGTCTGGAGCATGAGGACGTTCACATGAATGTCGAGGCTCGATTGTTGGAAATTATTGGGCCTGTGGCAGGAAAATTGCATACTGGACGCAGCCGCAATGACCAAGTTGCACTGGATATGCACCTTTATATGCGGGAAGTGGCCCAAAGGCAGCAACGCATGCTATTAGACTTGATGGAGGCAATTGTGCATCAGGCAGAGAATCACGGCGACGTGATTATGCCCGGGTATACCCATCTTCAGGCTGCCCAACCAGTGTTGTGGGCGCATCATATGATGGCGTACGTGGCCATGTTGCGGCGTGATATGGAGAGAATTTTAACATGGGCCCCGCGCGTTGCCATTTCACCGCTGGGGGCCGGTGCCATATCAGGAACGCCTTATCCCACAGATCCTGAACTGGTGGCTCAAATGGTCGGGTTCACTGGTGTTTACCAAAACTCGATGGATGCAGTAGCGGATCGTGATTTTTTGCTGGAGTACTTATCATGGGCCAGCATTTTGATGGTCCATTTGAGCCGCCTTGGTGAGGAATTGGTGTTATGGTCCAGCCAAGAATTTGGATTTATCACCATGGCCGATGCATATAGCACCGGATCCTCACTAATGCCGCAAAAACGCAACCCTGACGTCGCAGAACTGATGCGGGGCAAGTCGGGCCGTGTCTTCGGCAGTCTTATGACCTTGCTTACCGTAATGAAAGGGTTGCCGTTAGCCTACCATTCCGATATGCAAGAGGATAAAGAGGCAGTATTCGACGTGGTCGATACCTTAGATCGGTTGTTGCCGGTGGCTGCAGGCATGATGGAGACGCTGTCGGTGCGAAGCGATCGCCTAAAGGAACGTGTTGGCCACGATTACACTGCGGCGACCGACTTGGCCGACATGCTGGTCGGGCAGGGCGTGTCCTTTCGTGAAGCCCACCACCTGGTGGGATCATTGGTAACTAGACTGGAACAGGATGGTCTCCAATTCACCGAGGTTACCCCGCAATATTTGGCCCAGGTGGCGCCGGTCGTCTCGTTTGCGTGGATGTCGCAGCTAGAAGCTCCATCCGTTGTTCGTCGTCGTCGGCAACCCATGTCGACAGGCCCAGAGTTTGTTCAGGCTCAAGTCAGTGCAGCAAAGGGCTGGATAACTCAGTTGCGTCAAATTTTTGCTGATGCCAAGGAGTGAAACTGGGAGCAGTTTTGCTCCCAGTTTCTTTGTGTAGCCCGAAATTACCTTGCGCCTTGGATGAACTCTCCGCCCATCGAACCCCGGCGGGTTGCGATGAGGGTTTCTGAGGTCGCCCTCAGAAGTTCCTGGTTCTGTGATCGCTGCGCCGTGGCATTAGGCATCGTGCGTCTTATGCCGGATCTCCTCCGGGCGTCGATTCGGACCGTTCCGGCCCTATGGCCTTATTATGGAACAAAAGTTTCGCAATGTCTGGCCCTACGGGCTTGCCCGCTTGAGCCCCTTCCCGGCTTCCCCCGGGAAGGGGAATGCACGGGCATTATGTTCAAATACATAACAACACTTTGAACCTGTTGCAATGCGAGGCGCAGATAGGGTATGTTGGCGGTGGGCCAGACATTGACGGAATCGGCAATCCATTGTGCCAACCAGGTCGGATTATTGGGATCATTCGTCGGCGCCATTAACGATGTGACAACTTTCGCAGGTCTGTGGGTGGCAATCTTTGTGCGCATGGCTAACTCTTTCGCTGGGGCGACATTGGCAACAGTTCGTCGGTGGCGATAAGTGGTGGGCATCTAGGTATAATCAAGGCTAGAAACATTTTGCAAACGAAAATTGCCGGATAGACATACGGTGGCTGCCCAGATTCATTATAAGTGGGAATAGCCGCCAAGATGATCGAGAGAATGCCGAACGCCAGCAAATATGAAGGGGGGCCTTCCGGGCCAGCTATTAGGATTGAGATTCAACCGGTGCGCCGCTTTTCCCAAGGGATATAGCATCATCGAAATGATAGAGTCATGAGCGCTTCCCACACTGAACCCTAGCGGGAGTTTCCGACTCAGAGGGCCGATCGACGTCAAAGGGGAGTTCGACATGTTGGCAGACATCTCGTGAACTCCTAGCGCTCCAACGTTAATCTAGCTAAGTTGTCAGGATCCTACCGACGCTTTTATTTGCTGTGGGGTGCCAACCGCAAGATACATGGGGAAAAAGACTGCCAGTACAGCGAACGCATAAGGGACCAGCCACTTGACGATATGGTCTCAGGATGCCACAACGAAAAAAATCCTCTTTAGCTATCCACCAACACATTCCAGGTCTTGGTTAAATGGTGCCCCTGGTTGTTGACGGTTAAGGTCAACGACCAAGGCCCTGCCATTACCGGCACCACTTGCCCAGTGAATTGTGCGTGGGGTGGTGACAGAGTGCGCATGGAAACCACAGTAGGCGGTATGCTCATTCCAATCATGGCCAAGCGAATTGACACGGTAACCCCTAGGGAAATGGGGTGTCCATGAGAATTGTCCACGGTTACTGTCAAATGATTGGTTTTCGATGCGACTAAAGGGTTGGGTGCCCAATTGATCTTGACTTGCATGGTACGGTTATGCACCGATTTTGGCGGGGAAACAATGGCGTTGTTTTGCGAACCACATCCCGAAAGGCCGAGCATTGTCAGAGTGGTTAAAGTTAAAAGATACCCAGGTCCTAGCCTTCCCATTGTCGTCCCCCCGTTTCCGTTTGACCTCTCGGTCATTATACAATAAATAAGGGCTTGGATTTACCAAGATCGGGCGTAAAGCCTCGGCGTTCACGCCTGGGGATATCAGCCCGTTGGCCGGATAGGACTAAAGCTTTTGTTGGTTATAGAAAGATGTGGTAGACTATAAGTGTGTTAAAGGCATACCGGTACCGCATCTATCCAACCGAAGAGCAAGCCGCATTCCTGAACTGCCAGTTCGGGTCGGTGCGGTATGTCTACAATTGGGCGTTAGCGTTGGCGACCACGACCTACCAGACGCAAGGCCAGGGGATCACGCGGTTTCAGTTAGACAAGCGTCTCACCGCGCTCAAACAGGAATTGCCGTGGTTGGGCGAAGTGGCGTCGCAACCCTTGCAACAAGCATTGGTGCATTTGGACAAAGCCTTCACGCGGTTTTTTCGGGAAAAGAAGGGGTATCCCCGCTTTAAATCGAAACACGGCATCCAAAGCGCCAGGTATCCCCAAGGGGTCAAGATGGACTGGGAGAACGGGGTCCTCTACATCCCCAAAGCCGGATGGATGCGCGTGATTCTGAGCCGACAGTTTGTGGGCGCCATCAAAACGGTCGCCCTTAGTCGCGTGCCCTCGGGCAAATTCTTCGTGTCCGTGCTCGTCGAGGATGAAAACCAAGTCCCTGCAGGTGTGCCGGAAACGTTTGAACGGGCGGTGGGTGGCGATCTCGGACTCCACGATTTCTTGGTGTTGTCTACCGGTGAAAAATACCCGCATCCGCAATGGCTGGAACGCGAACGATACCGGCTGAAGATTCTCCAACGACGTCTGGCCCAAACGACGAAGGGGTCGAAGCATCGCGCCAAACTGCGGCGTCAAATCGCCCGATTGTACGAACGGGTGGCGAATCGACGACAAGATTTTCTTCGGAAGTTGAGTACAGACCTCATTCGCCGCTTCGATACCGTGTGCCTCGAAGATTTAAATGTAGCGGGGATGACCCATAATCGGTCGTTGTCGCGGCGGATCGCGCAGTCCGGATGGGCGGAATTCCGCCGCCAACTGGAATATAAAGCCCAATGGACGGGGAAACATGTCCGCGTGATTGGCCGCTTTGACCCGTCGTCGCGATTATGTGCGTGCGGCTACTACAACCATCAGCTCACGCTGGCGGACCGCGAATGGACCTGTCCCCAATGTGGACGCCACCACGATCGCGACGTGTTGGCCGCGAACAATATCAAACACTTTGCATTTGCGGAGCACTATACAGGGCGGGACACGCCCAGTGGGCCTGGGGAGCGCCCTCCCGTGGACGAACGGCGACAGCCCTAAGAAGCGGTGGCGCAATGAAGCAGGAACCCGATGCCGTGAGGATCGGGAATCCCCGGCTTTAGCCGTGGGGAGGATGTCAAAGGAGGAGGACCTTGCAGCCGTTAAACGTTTTAGAATCCGAAGTGGTGCAATGTCGTCGTTGTGCACTACGGCAAAGTGCGCACGGGGTGGTGTTCGGCGAGGGAGCGGATAGCAGTCGCATTGTGTTTTGCGGCGAGGGTCCAGGTGCCGAAGAAGATAGGTTATTGCGGCCGTTTGTTGGCCCGGCCGGTCAATTGCTGGATAAGATGATGAGTGCCATGGGCTTTGACCGTCATCGCAACGCCTATGTGCTTAATGTCGTCAAATGTCGCCCGCCGAATAATCGGGTGCCCCTTCCTGAAGAACGGGAGTCTTGTCGTCCCCACTTGGCAGCACAATTAGAGATTTTGTCTCCCGCTATTATGGTGCTGTTGGGCTCAACCGCAATTCAAAGTTTTTTGGGGCCCGAAGCGCGGGTCACCCGGGTTCATGGTCAGTGGCACCAATATCAAACCATGTGGTTAATGCCGACCTTTCACCCTGCAGCTTTGCTGCGGAACCCGACCTGGAAAGTTCCCGCTTGGGAGGATCTAAAAAAAGTGATTGATCAGTACCGTGCTTTGGTAGACTCAAATCACCCTTCTCCTTATCATCCAATTTCTGAGGATCGTCTTGGATGAGTTAAACCGTTAATGGTAAGATCGTAATGACTCCCCGTGTTGAATTTAAGGGCGGAAAGGCGGGCATCTGGTGGCAGAACGACTCGGATTTATTGGGCTTGGCATTATGGGATATCCGATGGCTGCACATTTACTGGAACACCATCCGGTGAAGGTGTATAACCGCTCCGTTGAAAAGGCTGAGCGATTGGCGGCAAAGGGTGCTAAGCTGGCTTATAGCCCGAGGCAGGTGACGGAGGCTTCGGATATAATCTTTGTGATGGTGAGCGATGACCAAGCTTTGAAGTCCGTCATGGAGGGCAAGGACGGCGTCATTTCGGCAATGAGTCCGGGCCAAATCATTGTCGACCATTCCACGGTATCGGTTCGACTGACCGAAGCCTTAGGGGCACGAGTGGCCGAAAAAGGGGGACATTGGTGCGACGCACCGGTGACCGGTGGGGATGTCGGGGCCCAAAATGCTACCTTGACGATTATGGTGGGCTCAGAGTCAGAGAGCTATCGTCGAATTGAACCATATCTTACTTTGATGGGCAAACTTGTGATGCATGTTGGACCCACAGGAAAAGGGCAGGCACTGAAAGTCGTGTCCAATTTAGTGTCTGCGTTGAATCTAATGGCAGCCGCGGAAGGCATTCGGCTCGGTCTGGAAGCGGGATTGTCGTTGGATGCGCTAGAGGCAGTTATGACGCATGGTACGGCCCGGTCGTTCGAGGTAACTAAAATTGTTGATCGGGTTCGCCAGCATGATTTCAACCCGGGATTTTCGGTGGCCAACCGTTTGAAGGATCTGGATCTGGCATTAGCATTGGCTGATAGTTTGGGGTTTGCCGCTCCTCTCGGAGCATCGGCACAAGCGCTGTTTGCAGCCCATAAAGCGTTAGGATTTCAAACCCAAGACGAATCCAGTTATGTCCTACGATGGCCTGAACGCCATGATTAGCTATGTGCTCTGCGATCTCGACGGTACCATCCTGGACACGATGGACCTGATATTGTCGAGTTTTCATTATACGTTTGAAGTGGGCTTGGGGCAAACCGTGTCGGACCGCGAGTTGTTGATTTATTTTGGCCAAACCTTAGATGATCAATTCCGCCAAATGCGTCCCGACCTGTCGTCTTCCGATATTGCGCGTGTAGTGGAGATTTATCGAGCCCATAACCACTTGGAGCATGATCGCCATATTGATCTGATACCCGGAGCCGATCAGGCGTTAAAAAGTCTATATCAAGCCGGGTACCCGCTAGGCCTGGTTACCTCAAAACGATTGGATATGGCGCGCCGTGGGCTGGAAATGTTTGATTTGTGGACTTACTTTTCTGTGGTGGTACATCATGACAGCACTACCCAGCATAAACCCCGTCCTGATCCAATATTGGAAGCACTGCGCATGCTTTCTGCCGATCCGCAGAGTGTGGTCTACATTGGTGATAGTCCCTATGACATGCAGGCGGCAAAATCCGCGGGCTGCCAAGCTTTAGGGTTGTCGTATAATACATTTACGGTTGATGATTTAGCCCAAGCTGGTGCGGATTGTGTTTACACGACATGGGAAGCCGCGTTGCACTGGATTATGGGGCAAACCGATAGATAAAAGGAGGGACTTCCTATGACATTGGAGGGGACGGAAATTACCTGGCTGGGGCACGCTAGCTTTATCGTAAAAACACCTGGCGGCAAGACGCTGGTGTTTGATCCCTGGCTGGGAAACGAGGGCAACCCCAAATGTCCGCCGAAATATAATGATTTAACCCAGTGGGAATCCGTCGATTACATTTTTGTCAGCCATGGCCATTTTGACCATTTAGGAAGTGCCGTGCCATTGGCTCAGCATACTGGAGCTGTAGTGATAGCTAATTTTGAGATTGCGCAGTACATAGAGCAACATGGTGTAACTAAGACGATTGGGATGAATAAAGGTGGAACCTTAGAGTTGGGGGAAATACGGGCAACCATGGTTTACGCCGATCACAGCTCGGGAATTTCGGGGGAATCGGGTATGATTTACGGCGGTGAGGCCGGGGGATACGTGGTAACCCTAGAAAACGGCATGAGTATCTATCATGCAGGGGATACTAACGTATTCGGTGACATGCAACATATCCGTACACTTTATGGGCCGGATGTGGCCCTGCTGCCCATTGGAGGGCATTTTACCATGGGTCCCAAAGAAGCAGCTTACGCTGCAAGATTACTGGCCCCTAAAGTCATTATTCCTATGCATTATGGGACCTTCGACGTACTTACCGGAAGTCCCGATGCGTTGAAGGATTTGTTATCAGGGGAAACCATCGAGGTTCAGGTTTTACAACCAGGAGATCAATATCGCTGAGAGAAAACCGGGGGGAACGGAAGTGCGTTCGGAAAAGACTAAAAGAGCACCGAAACTGTTTCCTCCGTCAATGGCTGGTCACTGCCTGCGTTACGCGGTCATGGAACTTCTTGGCTTTGGCCGTTTGGTCACGCCGGAGTCGCAAGCAGCGATGCGCGCCGGCAGCAAATTGCACAAAACATTCCAGCAAGAATTGTTGCAAAAAGAGCCGGTACGCGCTATAGAAGCTCCGATCCGGGATTTAGACAGGGGTATTTCCGGTCGCCTTGATGCGATACTCGATGATCCCCAGGGACCTTTCGTGATCGAATATAAAACCGTCAACCACGAGAAGTTTATCCGCATTGTCAACGAAGGGCCGCTGATCGAACACTGGGCCCAATTACAGTTGTACTTGGCGCTTGGAGATTTCAGCGGGGGACGGCTGGTCGTGGAGTCGCGAGAGACTCATGGCCGATTGACGTATCATAGTGACGGTGATCGAGCATGGGAAGCGTGGGTGTTGACACGGGTTCAGTTAGCGCGGGCATATCAGCAGTCTCGAAAGTTGCCGATCAGGGAAATTAGTGCCGCTTGTGTACAATGTGACCGATGGCAGCGCTGTTTTGCCAGTGAAACCGAGCGGGACCATGCGGTGCAACAGCATCCGCAGTGGGACACCGAGCCGATTTTGCCTAACGAATTGCGCATCGTCGCTATATCATAGGAAATTCTTAAAAGCCTGTATGGAGGAGGTTTCAGCCGATGCCCATTGCAGAAGTAGAATTTGCTGGCGGAATGAAGTTTGTAGGCCATTCCGAGTCGGGCCATTCGATCAGTATTGATTCAGCGCCCGAAGTTGGCGGTCAAAATCAAGGGGTGCGTCCCATGGAGTTGACATTAATTGCTTTGGGAGGGTGTACCGGAATCGATGTGGTATCGATTCTTAACAAAATGCGGATTCCGTTCGAGGATTTCCGCATGGATATTGATGGCACTAGGCAACCAGACCATCCCAAGACCTATCGCACCATTCAGTTAAACTATCGATTCCAGGCAGACGAATCAGCTAGTGATAAGATATCCCGTGCGGTTCATTTGAGCCAGGAAAAATATTGCAGCGTTTCGGCTATTCTAGCTGCTACGGCGGCCATTGAAGCCAACATCTATTTAAACGGAAAACTTTTGGAAACTTTGCCGCCTAAAGCCTAATAGTGCAACACTTAAATGGCTGAGAGCCCTCGCGAGTGGCCACACTATTCCTGGAGATAACCGGGAGGTGAAGTCAAATGACCGAGGATAAAAAGACGGTGAGTCGATTCAGCCAAGAACGTTTTCAGCAAGAGGTGGCACGCGAATTGGGCATCGACCTTAATGCCGATGAAGGTAGTCGTCCTGAACGGGCGTTTAAGAAAACCCCAGCCGTAATCAATAACGATCCGGGTCAGGAATAGGGATTCGGTGCCAAAAGGCGTCGGTAATGAGACCGGCGCCTTTTGGCGTTGGCTTAACTGGCAGCATTGGTTATAATCGGGTGAGAAATGGAGGAAGACAGTGGACGTCGGATTGATAGGCTTGCCACGTTCTGGCAAGACCACCGTGTTTAATTTGCTAACTCGCTCAAAAATTGAGGTGAATCAGTTCGGCGGAGTTCGGGCTGAATCGCGTCAAGCATTGGCTCCCATACCCGATAGTCGTTTACATTGGCTGTCAGATTTGTACCATCCTAAAAAAGTCACGGCAGCCCAGTTATCGGTCGTTGATGTTCCGGGGCTCAGCCGATCGGAGACTGGCGGACCAAACCGCTTCTTAAATGACGTGCGCTTAGTGGATGCCTTGATTTTGGTGGTAAGGGGATTCACCAATGACGTGGGTGAATCGGCGACTCCCTTGGCCGATCTGGAAGAAATGGAACTGGAACTCATGCTTTCCGACTTAGACCTGTTAGAGAAGCGGAAAGAGCGCATTCGAACTGGCAAGAAAGTCACACGGGAGCAACAAGAGGAATTAGAATTGGTGGAACGGCTAGCCGACGCTTTGGAAAACAACCAACGACTTAATCAGTTGAATCTCAGCGAAGATGAATTGCGATGGATTCGAGGATATCAGTTTTTGACGTTAAAACCCGTGATTTGGGTTGTGAATTTGGATGAATTGCAATTTAAAGCGCAAAATTACCAAGATAGGGAAACGATTGCGGAACTTGCAGCCTCGAAAGAAGTTCCCCTGGTCATCATGGCGGCGGCGTTAGAGCAAGAAATTGAAGAGCTATCCGATGAAGACCGCGCAATCTTTATGGAGGATCTCGGTGCCCATGATACCGGCTTAGCTCGGGTTGCCAGTGCGATGTATCGCAAGTTGGGGCTGATTTCGTTTCTTACCGCGGGCGAAGATGAAGTGCGTGCGTGGACGATTAAAGAGGGTACGGTTGCCAAACAAGCTGCAGGGAAAATTCATTCCGACATTGAACGCGGCTTTATCCGCGCCGAAGTGGTGGCATTTGACGATTTGGTACGAGCCACCACAATGTCCAAGGCACGGGACTTAGGTCTGGTAAGGCTAGAGGGCAAAGATTATCTGATGAAAGACGGCGACGTGGTCAACTTTCGATTTAATGTCTAATAAAGTCAATGATGACAACAAATTGGTAAGGAGGATGTTATGGCAGATTGGTGGCAGCGGGCGCAAGCCGTCATGCCGGGTGGGGTAAATAGCCCTGTTCGCTCTTTTCGCGGTGTCGGGGGGACACCGTTTTTTGTTAAATCAGGGCAAGGCCCCTATCTTATGACAGAAGACGGACGTACCTTAACCGATTATGTCATGGGTTACGGCCCGTTGATTTTGGGGCACGCGGCCCCCGAAGTAGTGCAAGCTGTAAAGCATCAAGCAAGTTTAGGACTGGGATATGGTGCGCCTACGGTACAGGAAGTGACCTATGCCGAATTGCTCACGCGCGAAGTGCCGGGATTGGATATTGTGCGCTTGGTAAATTCGGGCACCGAGGCGACGATGTCGGCGCTGAGGGTGGCGCGAGCGGTCACCGGACGGCACCGGGTGGTGAAATTTACTGGATGCTATCATGGCCACCATGATTCCCTGTTAATTAAGGCGGGGTCGGGAGCGGCAACCTTGGGAGTTCCCGACTCGGCTGGAGTGCCGGCCCAATTGGCGGCGTTGACGCTTACCGTACCTTATAATGACATGGAAGCCTTAATCGCCTCGTTTGATGAATATGGCAGTGAAATAGCGGCGGTGATAATGGAACCTGTGGCTGGCAACATGGGGACGGTGGTGCCCCAACCGGGTTATTTGGAATCGGTTCAGAAGTTAGCGCATCAACACGGGGCGCTCTGGGTAGTAGATGAGGTCATGACAGGATTTCGGGTAGCCTGGGGTGGAGCCATGAAGAAATTTGGCTTAATTCCCGACTTGATTTCTATGGCTAAAGTCATCGGTGCCGGAATGCCGCTTGGAGCCTATGGGGGCAAACGTGAATACATGTCCTTGGTAGCACCCTTAGGGCCAGTATATCAAGCGGGCACCTTTTCCGGTAACCCCATTGCGGTAGCTGCTGGAAGTGCCCAATTAAAAGCCATTGGTGGCCCAGAGTTTTACCAGGGTTTGGAGCAGAGAACTCAACATTTAGCTCGTCAGTTGGTGGCCATGGCTGAGCGTCGAGGGATTCCCGCTGCCACCAATGCAATAGGGGGAATGTTTACGTTGTTTTTTAGCGAGAAACCGCCAACCAATTTTGCCGAAGTGGAGCAAACCGACCGAGATCGGTATCGCAGGTTTTTTCATGGCATGCTGCAGCGTGGCATATACTTTCCGCCATCGCCTTTTGAAACCGTGTTTGTGTCTCACGCCCATTCAACTGAGGTGCTTGAAGCGACATTAAGCGCCGCTGACGAGGTCTTTCGCACCCTATAGGAGGGAATTTATGTACGTCGCTAAATTACATCCGTTCGCCTTTAAAATAGGGCCATTGGGTGTGCATTGGTACGGAATCTTTATGGTGATGGCCATACTCGGAGGAGCTTGGTATCTGATTGAGCGCGGCCGCCAATTGGGGGAGGATCCCGACCGGTTATCCAACATTACGCTGTGGACTGTCTTGTGGGGGGTGATTGGCGCACGGGTAGTGTTTGTCTTGGCCAATGAACCCCAGTGGATTTGGACCGACCCTGTCCAAATCTTACGGATTTGGGATGGAGGGCTAGCATACGACGGCGCCGTGGGTTTGGGAGTACTGGCGCTATGGTATCAATTGCGGAAAAAGCCGCTGGTATTTAACCATTTAGTCGATTGGACGGTGCCCGGCATTGGACTCGGCATATTCATGGTGCGGATCGGTAACATATTTAACCATGAAGTGTTGGGACGGATGACGGAATTGGGGTTTGGCCGCTGGCCGGAACAATTGATTGGCTCTTCCATTGGCGTGATTTTAATCGTCCGGTATTTCTGGATTGAACGATATCGCACGCCGCCCCCTGGATACCAGTTTTGGTCGGCAATGCTTTATTATGCTATTTTACGAGGATTCGTGGGGGAAACCACCCGAGACAACCCGCTGTATATTTGGCATTATATCAACCCGCACTGGGGCATTGGATTTACCACACTGATGCAGCTGTTCACGTTGCCCATCATGATCTTTACCTGGTTAATGATGCGCCGTACCTGGCGAAAGTCGGCAACGCTACTGGAGGGCCCGGGTCTGGGTATTGCAGAGGAACCTTCGTTATCGGGGGCGTCTGACCAATGATCACGACCGGAGTGCCTATCTCGGTGTAATAGTATAGCCATTTTGCATCATCGCGAATGTCGCCCGGATCGGGATTGAAAGTGCGGGTTGGCAGTTGGATACAGCCATGGCTTCGGGGAACCCCGAATTGATGGTTCCACCAAGCGCCGTGGATAGCAATGCCACCATAAATATATTGGGCCCAGGGCACATGTTCTACATCCCAGCTATCGCTTGAGCCGCGGATGCCACCTTTCATGTGATCGTCCGCCACCTTGCGAAAAATCCAAAAGGTGCCATCCGGAGTGGTCCATTTCGGGGGAACGCCTGAAGAAATGGGCATGACTCGGAGTAGGCGCTGATCATTGTAGACGTCGAGTTGCTGGCAGGACAAATCAATTTTTAGCCATTTTCCTGTAAAATCTAGTGAGGAAGAATAATGGCCGTGATTTGCAGGCAATGGAGACCTAAAAGCATCTCCACCGTAGACAATGGGCAGAGGTTTGGCTACGATCATACCCAACATGAGGGAGGGAAAAAGAACCAGATGCCATAGTTTCATCTCGCAACCTCCCTTGCTCTCAGCCCACCAGTATGTGCTTCGAAGGAGGATTTTATGAATCCGAGCACGATGACCGTCCACACGCTGTTTTTCTCTTTTGCTGCGGACCGAATGAATGGCCGACATAAAACGCTTGACTTACCGCAGGGGACAACTCTAGGGGACATGGTGCGTCAATATTTGGAACCGGCGTTGGGACCTGACAGCCGAAATTGGCTGTACTCAGTCAACGAAGAGTGGGCGTCTTGGGAAACGCAGCTCAAAAACGGTGACGAAATTGCGGTTATTCCGCCAGTCAGTGGGGGTTAAAATTCATGGATGTCTACCGCATCACCAAAGAACCGATTGATGTGGCATCGGCATTAATTGATATCGCCGATGACAGGGCTGGTGCTCAAGCCCTGTTTTTAGGGACGGTGCGCAATGAATTTGAAGGGCGTTCATCGCGCGGCCTATACTATGATGCCTATGAACCGTTGGCGGAAAAGGAGCTAAGACGCATTGGGGAAGAGCTCAAACAGGAGTTTGGGGCACTCCATGTGGTTTTAATTCATCGTATCGGGGATTTGCCCCTGGGTGTCGTCAGCGTCCTGGTGGCGGTGTCGACGGGACATCGCGGGGAGGCATTTGCAGCCGCCCGAGAGGGCATTGATCGCATTAAACTGCGGGTCCCCATATGGAAGAAAGAGCATTGGGGCAACGGTCAGGATGCTTGGCACCATGATCCGGAAGCCTTTCCCGCTAAGTGATATTAAATAGATCTTTGACGCGACGAACATTGCTGCGGCTAACTACTACCTCACTCTGCAGTTTATCTTTCATTTTTAACAGGTAGGTGCCATTGAAGTAGGGCATAATTTCTCTGACCTGATGAAGATTGGCGATAAAGCTCCGGTGAGTGCGCAAAAAAGTATCTTCTGGCAATCGCTCTTGCAGTTCTTGTAGGGTGAATCGCGTGGGGTAGCGATCTTGGGCAGTGCAAATGTATATGATGTCACGTTCGGCGGTGGCATAAATAATGTCCGATACCGCCACGGGGATAGTATGGCCGTTGACTTCACAAGGCACCCAGGTCAAGATCTGGGTATTGTCCTTGCTGCGGTCCGGATTGTCCTCTGCGACCCGCAAGCGGCGCATGGTTTCGCTTATGCGATCACTGCTTACCGGTTTTAGCAGGTAATCCACTACTTGAATGGCAAATGCGTCCACGGCGTAGTTTTCGTAAGCCGAGACAAAGACAATGCGCAGTTGTGGTTTCAAATGTTTGAGCTGACGTGCCAATTCTAGTCCGTTGACCCCTGGCATTTGCACATCTAAAAAGACCACGTCATAATCCATGGCTTCGATTAGCCGCAAGGCTTCCTTTGCCGATTGCGCCTCACCAATAACCTCGAGTTGATCTTGATGAGGTTCCAATAAGTACCTGAGTTCCTGGCGGGCTGGATATTCATCTTCGACAATCAGTGCTTTAAGCATTGGAACCCCCCGAGCCGATTGCTTATGTAAATTATACTATCATAGATACTTGGCAGAAATAGTTTCCGTGTGGGGTTCGGGAAAAAGGAAAAAAGCGGCCCCATTGCGAATACTACTAATATTCACTATACCCGCCCCGGCGCTAGATTACCCGGGGCGGCGCGATAATTTTGAGGAGGTCGTCTTGCATGGAGTCAGAAAAGCCGAATATGCCGCAGATGATTGCAGAAAGTCCATTAGTCAAACCTACGCTGCCCCAGTCGGGCCGATTGCCATTGATCACCGAAGATGATTACCGACGGGTGTACCAAGAGTCGGTCAATCACCTAGGGAGTTATTGGGCTAACGTGGCACGGGAACTACAGTGGGATGAACCGTGGCAGGAGGACTTGGTTGGAGAATTGCCAGACTTTAAGTTTTTCGTAGGAGGCAAGGGCAATGTCAGTGCCAACTGCATTGATCGGCATTTGGAAACCAAAGGCGATAAAGCCGCGTTGATTTGGGTTGCCGAGGATGGTCAAGAGCGGTCTTGGACCTATCGAGAACTGCATCAAGAAACCGCCAAAATGGCCCAGGTCCTTGCCGATTGGGGAATCAAATCTGGTGACGTGGTCGCTATTTATCTTCCCAATTTATTGGAAACTTTCGCTGCTGTACATGCTTGTTACCGAATAGGCGCCATTTACAACATCATCTTTTCGGGATTTTCTCCGCAGGCGCTTTATGATCGCCTGATTGACACCCACCCTAAGGTGGTGATCACTGCGGACGAAGCCTGGCGACGCGGTCGGCGCATTCCCTTGAAAAACAACTTGGATACGATTGTTGACCGCGTGTCCAGCGTCGAACAGGTGGTGGTGGTGCGCCGTACCGGGACTCTCGATGTGACCATGAAGTCCGGACGAGATCATTATTGGGACGATTTAGTGCAACCCGGCACACCGTTGATGCCCCCCAGGCCACTTGACGCTAACGCGCCTGGATTTGTGATCTATACGTCGGGGACGACATCCAAACCTAAGGGTTTGGTTCATGCCGGTATGGGATTTCTGGTGTCGGCCTACCACAATGTGAAGTATGCCTTGGATTTAGGCCCAGAAGACATCTATTGGTGCACTGCCGATACCGGATGGCTAACCTTCCCCATTTTTGAGTTGGTTGGGGCCTTGGCTCATGGGGCCACTGCCTTGGTTTATGAAGGCGCATTGGACTACCCTGACCCCGATCGGGTTTACCAGATTATCGAGCAACATCGAGTGAGCAAAATATTTACTGCGCCCACCTTGCTGCGCATGCTAGCGCGTTATGGCGCAGAGTGGATTGGAAGCCACGACTTGTCGTCTCTCAAACTCATTGGACTGGTGGGCGAACCACTTGATGCCAATACCTGGCAATGGGTGCGGGACGTCATGGGCAATGGGGTGCTGGAAATCAACAACACCTATGGCCAAAGTGAAACTGGCAGTGCCTGGACATCGTCGGTTGTTGGGGTGACCCGTTCGAAACCGGGATCCTGCGGGATGCCCTTACCTGGCCACCGCTACTCTATTGTCGATGACCAAGGAGCCCGAGTACCCGCCGGGGTGGAAGGATACCTGTTGTTGAACGCGCCCTTTCCTGGGCTGGCACGGACCATTTTCGGAGATCCAGAGCGCTACCGGTCCCAATACTTCCGCCAGTTTCCCGGGGCTTACAGCACAGCGGACGCTGCGATTGAGGATCTCGATGGCCATATTTGGGTCTTAGGACGCGTTGATGACGTGATCAATGTTGCGGGCCACCGATTATCCACGATGGAAATGGAATCTGCCCTACTCGAAGTAGAGGGGGTGTCGGAGGCCGCCGTGATTGGTGTGGCCGACAATATTAAAGGCATGGTTCCTGTGGCTTTTGTCACAATGAACCGTCAAAATTCCCCAATGAGCCAGGGTGACTGGCAACAATTTTTGTCGCAATCAGTAGTGGATGCTATTGGGAGCATCGCTCGTCCGGCCCAAGTGTTTCGACTTGACGCCATGCCCAAGACGCGGAGCGGAAAAATTGTGAGGCGTCTGTTGAAAGAATTGCTGCAAAATGGGCAGGCTACTGGCGATATTACCGGGTTGGAGGATCCCGAGATATTGCCGGTTATTATGGAACAGATAGGGCATCAAGAAAAGTAGATAGTGGGCAATTTTAGTGAGGAATGGGGATGGGAATCACGAGGCGTATCGTGGTTCCTTTTCCTGGTTGGGATCGCAAGCGCAAATGGTATTGATTGCCATACAAACCGACTAGTCGTTCCGCCACGTTGCTTAACCCCAGTCCCATGCCTTGTCCTGACCCCATTTCAAATATTTCGTACTGCTTAGATTTTGGTATGCCTGAACCATTGTCTGAAATGTAGATGACGATATCGGTTTCCCGGTATCGTACCGTAAGGCTAACCATGCCCCAATCTTCTTTGGTAGCAATTCCATGCACTACGGCATTCTCAATCAGTGGTTGCAACATGAGCACTGGGACTGGAATGTTTAGGGCTTCGGGTTGGATTCGCAGGCGATACCGGAGTTTGTCGCCATACCGTGCTTTTTCCAGATTCAGATAGGTTTGCACGTAATCAATTTCGTCTTTAAGTAAGATGGTTGGTCCCTTATGTGAAAGTGAACGACGAAAAAACGAGGCTAACTGAATGAGAAGATCTCGCGCCTTGTCGGGATCAGTACGGGAAAACGAGATAATGGTATTGAGGACGTTAAATAGGAAGTGAGGACGAATTTGTGCTTGAAGCGCTTCTAGCCGGGCAGCGGAGGCCAAACTGCGCTGACGGTCTAGTTCGGCGACCTCCAGTAAAATTGACAGGAGTTGGGCAATTCCTTCTGCAAACCGGCTAACCCGGTGCGGTAGCATGCTTTCTTCCGACACATAGAGTTTGACCGATCCCACAGCTTGGTCATGCGACACCAGGGGGGCAATTACCACAATTCCCAGCTGACAGTCGTCATAAGCGCCCTGGAGTTCATCGGTGTGAAGAATTCGCACAGCGCGATCCCGCATCACCTGGCGTGTCGTTAATGACAACAAGCTTCCTGGTGCGTGTTGCGGACAACTTTTCCCTGCCCATCCCAGCACAATATTGGTGTCGGTTATGGCAACAGCTTCCACTCCAGCGGTAGTCTGGATGATTTCTGCAATGTGTTGGGCGGTGTCGCGGTTTAGCCCTTGTCGCAAATGGGGCAAGGCCGCGCTGCCAATTTCAAAGGTGGTTTGTGCCGGGTCCTCCAATGACTGGGTCAACGGATCTTCGAGCGGTGTGGCCGTAGTCGGCGGGTGGGTCCAATACAGCCAGGCTAGGACAACGGCTGCCAAAATCCAAATGGTGACAATGAGACGCATGATGGCGTTAGGCAATCCCCAGACAGCGGCCATTAACAGCACGCACCATACCACGCCGAGAAATTGCCACCGGGTATTACTCATGACGGTAGCCCCCTTTAACTTGTGGCAACCAGTTTATCACCTGAGTTGATGTCATGACCCGACTTATGCGTGGGAAAATGCGAGTGACCGCAAAAATGTGTTCATCCCGAGAACTGCCCAGCATGGCGTCGGAAACCGTGATGACATTGAAACGGCGGTCATAGGCATCTCGGGCAGTACTTTCGACAGAAAGATTAGTCGCAATGCCGGTTAAAACAACCGTGTGCGCACGAAGACTGGCCAAATGGAATAGGAGTTCGGTATTGTTAAAAGCGCTCCACGCCGGCTTAGCAATCACAAAATCCTTAGGGAGGACGGGAAGTTCATTTAATATGCCGTTGTCCTCCAGCATTTCTCCGGACTTCGGGGGGCGGTCCACGGCGGGTGCAGGATAGTCCACATTGTGAGCAGAGGGTGTCCAAATGTATCCTATCGGAATTTGGTGAAAGCGTGCTTGCTGCACCAGTACTTTGATGGTCGATAAGAGCCGAGTCCGTGGGTCTTTGTCGTTTTGGGGGCGAGCCAATCCTTCTTGCATGTCTATCGCCAACAGGACAATATCGGAGGTCATGGGCGGACGGTAGAGGCGATTAACTGAGCGCCGTGCCGACGCAGGTCCTGTAATGCGCGTAGACTATCACCCGAGTTCACATTAACGCCGCGAACACCGTCTTCAACCACAACCACCCGGTAGCCCAATTTCAAAGCATCTAATGCCGTAGCATGAACGCAGTAGTCGGTGGCCAGGCCTACCACATAAACTTCGCTTACCTGCAAAGAGCGCAGCAAATTATCTAGTGTCAACGAATCTTTCGAACCCCTAAGTTGGCCTTCAAATCCGCTGTACGCATCTATGTCAGATTGAAACCCCTTGATGATGTGATACGCACTTGGGGGAATTTGAATCCCGGGATGGTATTCTACACCCGTGCTTTCCTGCACGCAATGGGGAGGCCACGGGCCGCCTTGCGAGGCAAATGACACATGATTGGTCGGATGAAAGTCGCGGGTAAAGATTACGGGGAGTTCCTGCGCAGCAAAGGAATCCACATAATGTTGCACCACGGGGACAATTTGATCGCCGTCAGGTACGGCCAAACTGCCTCCCGGGCAGAAATCATTTTGCAAATCGACGACAATCAGTGCCGCATGTGGGGGAAAAGACAAAACTTCCACCTCCCTATATATATGGCCTTAGTATACCTGGAACTTTGGCGTCAGTGTGCGCTGTATACTGAAAGTGGCTCCGGCTAAGTGCCGGAGCCACTTTCAGCAAGCGGTTTAGAATGACCCGGCTTCTTTGGTTTCGGAGATGCTCTCGAGTGCCTCTTCAACATCCTTGGTGCGATAGCCGCTGGCAGCACCCCAGTAGAAGAAGATCAGTCCCAGTATGATTACCACGATGAGGTCGAAAGGGTAAGGGATGGCGTTTTTCAGTTCTCCTAGTTTGGACGATCCTAAATAGATCATCACTAACATCGCGAGAAGATAGACGATCATCCAAACCCCGCTCCTGATAGATTGGGCATCGGGGCGGCGAATGGAGTTTGGAGACACCCCTGACACGATAGCGTAAAGCACGACGCCAACCAATAACGCTATCAGCAACTTGGAATCGGTAGCCCACCCGGTAAAGTAGACGATAAGGGTGCCGATGGCAAACGCTGCCGGAGCAATGATGCCTGAACCTCCGAGTTTGAAAGGGCGTTTGGCTTCGGGTGCCGTTCGCCGGAGAACTGTGAGCGACACCGGTCCGATGATATAGGTGAAGACTGTTGCCGAGGAGACCAATCCCACCAATGACTGCCAAGAGGGGAAAGGCAGCAGAAAGATCAATCCAAGGACAAATGCCACAATTAGGGCAGCCGCCGGAATACCGGTTTTGGGGTCCACTTTGGCCAATCCTTTGGGGAAATAGCCGTTCTTGGCCAACGCATAAATCACGCGGGTAGTGGAAGCCATGTACACGTTACCAGTGCCGGCAGGTGACAGCACCGCGTCGGCATACAGCAACGTGACGAAGAATCCGAGGTTTAAACTGGCGGCGACTTCAGCAAATGGGGAGGTTAATACTACGCCGGCCCATCCTTTAGCCAATTCGCTACCGGGGACTGCGCCCAAAAACACCAGCTGCAGTAGCACGTACAAAATGATGCCGATAATGATGGAGTAAATCAAAGCACGGGGAACATCGTGTTGCGGGTTCTTAGCTTCTCCCGCGAGGTCCACTGCTTGGCGAAATCCGAGATATGCAAAGATAACTCCTGACGTTGCTAAGGCAACTAACACGCCGGAACTTCCGTCAGGGGCAAAACCGCCGTAATGGGAAAGATTAATCCAATGGAGACCGGCAAAAAGAAACACAATGATAGTTAAGCTCGGCATAATAAATTTTAAGATGGTGACGAAGGTGTTGACTTTGGCGAATGTGCGAACCCCGTAGTAGTTAATCAAGAAAAATGCGAGCATTAGTAGTGCGGCGACGAATAGACCCAAACCAGACAAAATAGGTGGGGTCACTTTGGCATCCCATAAAGCAGGAAACCAGTGAGACGCGTATTGCATCACGCCTTCAGCCTCTACTGCCGGCACGGAGGCGTAGGCAATCCACGCCGCCCATCCCATGATAAAACTGGTTAAGTGGCCATGGGTATAATGGGGGTAACGCGCGATGGATCCGGATTCCGGAAGCATTGCGCCCAACTCAGCATAAACTAAGCCGATCAACAATACCGCAAACCCTCCGATAATCCACGAAATGATACTGGAAGGGCCGGCATCGTTGGCGGCGAATAATGCTCCAAATAGCCACCCTGAACCGATAATGCCCCCCAATGAGGCCATGGTAAGGTCCAAGAGGCTGAGCTCTTTTTTAAGCCCCTTATTAATCAATGGTATCCTCCTCTTAAAGTATGGAATAAGGAAATGTGCAACTATCAGAACCCAAATAAAAGTTCGACATAAGTGTCTGAATTCCTGCAAATGCAAGCGACTGCTGTAAAGAGAATTATGTAGATTGGGCCGATGTTATTCGGCCGCAGCCGTCTGGCCGCTTGTTGGAGGACTTTTATTTCGACTTAGGTGGGAATTAAATCCTAATGGTTAAGAGACCATAAGCGAAGCGGCGGCAGTTTTTAACGCCACGAGAGCAGGGTCTACCAAAATGTTGGGGTATTTTTTAGAATCGCCATTTCCCGATAGCCACTCTTGGGCAAGTGACAGTGCTGTACGGTAGGATGAGTGCAAATCCCACAGATCCTGATTCGGTGGTTCTGTTTGCCATGATGTCATATCGATAATCTCATCGCTGGGACTGACACTCATAGCATGGGGAGCAGTTGCTAGAGTGACTCCCAGAGACAGTGAGGGAATCACTACATGGTCAATTTGGCTCGGATCCCATTCGCAATGGAATAGTTGAACATCAAACCCTGTAAGCATGGCCCGTTCTGCAAACCAGCGGATAAGGGTGGTATGGTCGATTCCTAAAGGTCCTTCAAATCGAATTCGGTGCGAAATCCCATTAAATGCATCGGTCAAGAACATCATCCATCCTTGAAAACTTATGCTGGAACCAAAATAATGTGAGGCGATGCCATCCTCAGAGCCAAAATCTGTTAAGTAAGATGCTAGCCGGCTTCGCGTTTCTGCGATCCTATCGATATCCAGAGAATGCTGCACACACTCGATTATTTCGTCACGCGCGGCCTTGGCCATTCCCAGTAAAGCAGGCACTCGCCTAGGCAACGGGGTGAGTTCGGAACCGCTCGGGCAGCGATCCTCGCCGATAGGTATGGTAAGGATGTTTCGGGCAATAGTATGAATGTTGCTGGAAACTACGAATTCCGAGGTGATGCAGATACGATTACCCACTAACACGGCAACCAGGCATTCAGGGTTCAGAGCAGAATGAAACACCTGGGCATGATCGGGAAAGATGGCAGTGGCCAGATATTGTTGTAATATCGCGGATACCAGGTGAGGAGAACCTTTCGTTAGTAAGATGACAGTTTCCGCACGGCTTAACAAGTCCGGGTAAAAATCGCGAATGCCCCAAGGCGTAATCGCCTCGGCAAGATAATGCGAGATGTTGGTAGTCATTATCCAGTCTCCCTGCTCGAATTGGTGTATTGGCATGATACGAAACTCTTCCCCTAAAGGTTCCAGAATGCCGCCAGGCTAGGGAAGACCAAGACCGGTCGATATGGTTTTGAACCAGATCCAGGAGTATAATTGGGAGCGATGGACAACAAGATTTAGGAGGTTTTGCAAGATGGCTGTTGTGGTTTACACGACCCCGACTTGACCCCATTGCCGGACGGCCAAGAAGTTCTTGCAAGAACGTAAGGTGCCGTTCAAAGAAGTGGACGTAACCAAAGGTCCTGCCGCGGCGCAAGAACTGCAACGAAAGTCCGGACAAACCGGCGTGCCGGTGATAATTGTGAACGGAACCGTGATTGTCGGGTTTGATCGTCCGAAGTTAGTACGAGCGCTGGGCGTTCGTGACTAAGACGGGCCACATCCCATTCGCTCTGGAAAAAACGGGCCGAATGGGATGTTTTTTGCTCTGCATCTGCATCATTAAAAACGGCTATGTTCCACAATAGGGAACATAGCCGTGTACGTTTTGACTGCCTTATTTTTGCGCATCCATCACCAGTTTGAGCAGCTGAGATTCAGGTACAGCGCCAGTTGCTTCCAGTTTGCCGTTAATCATGGACTTGGGGACACCATAAACGCTGTACTTGTTGGATAACTCGGGGAATTCCCCGGCATCAATCATATCCGCGATAATGTGTGGTGATTCCAAAGCCATTTCATGAGCCAGGCGTACAGCCCGGGGACAATATGGTCAAGTCGGGGTGGTAAACACCTGGATGTGAAGCGGATTTTGGATCGTGGCCAGCTGGTCGCGGGCCCTTGCGCTGAGGGTGCTGGCGTGGGTGGACACGGATTTCAGAGCCTCTAGAAATGCGCCAAATTCATGTCCACTGGGAATGCCCAAAAACCTGACGCCGGTGTGCCGACCGGTATTATCCAACAGTTCCGCGACTGGCCCCGTGATGGCTTCGTTACCAGCGTGACCAGGTTCTAATACGGGTGCGGTATCCGTGGTTTTAACCATTACCAAATCGGATAAATCCGCCACTTCATTGATTAACTCGCTGAAAGTTTCCGCCATTTCCGGCTCGGGTCCGGCAAAAAATTCAACCGTCACCGAATCCTGCATTGCTTCGAAAAACTGGGATACTTGCTGACTAACTTGGCTGTCGAGTAAAGCCATGGAGACACCTCCTTTCAAACACCTTAGATGTTCCCGGGGCTTAACGCAAATTTCCGGGAGAAAACTTTCTAACCTTAAGCCCGTTGCACCGGATGACGGGCGCCAATCCAGAGCGACATTCCGCCGACCACATTTGCGACGTTGAAGCCTTGTTGTGAGAGCCATGCGGCAACTGAAGCACTACGACTCCCCGAAGCACAGACGATTGCGTGAGCCCGTGACTTGTCTAACTCGGCGACCCGCTGTTCCAGTTGTCCCATTGGAATGCTGATAGCGCCTGGGATAGTTCCGGATCGCAGTTCATATGGTTCCCGAACATCAACGACAATATAATTCTCAAGGTTTTGGGCCAACTCGTCAACCGTGAGATCGTGCACTCGGGCAACCGGCAACCCGGCCGCTTCCCACCCTTTGACGCCTTGATCGAAGACAAACGGAACGTTTAGTCCAGCGCCCAGCAAACTGTTTTTTGCCGCTTCGGCAATGACCGTGTTTTCGGCAAAGATGCCAATGGGCGGATTTTGTCCCTGCAAGGCACGCTTAACATCGTGCCCCCATTGGCGCTGATGAAAGGGAAAGTTGTAGCTTCCCACCGGATGTGCTTTGGAATACGTGTGAGGTGGATTGACATCCAACAAGATGACCGTTCCTTGTTGTACCTGTTCCATAAAATCCTGTGCCGTCATTGATTCCACCGAATCGTCAATCCTCCTTATTGAATTAATAACAGACTGTTACGCAAGAGTGGGGACACCCAAGTTTGCTGCTCTGATAGCCGCTGCGCTTTCTGGTGGCGGTTTTAACAGCATCAGCACTTGGTCGACAAATTGATCTGGGTCACTAATTTGTGCGAAGCGGTTCCATCGCCTCTCAAATCCAATCGTGGACACTGGTTTAGGGCTTAAAAACAACCCTCCGCATGCTGATGCCCCATAGTGTGCCGGATACAACTCCGTGGTATCTGGCAGGGTGAGAATTTTCTCGTGAATCGAATGAAATTGCTCCAACGCGGCTTCTCTTACCATTTCTGGAGTGGGATCAACCAGGTCTGGGCGCCCCACGTCGCCGACAAATAGGGAGTCGCCACTTAACACGAACCAGGGTTCGTTAGAACGTGTGGAGTCAGTTATCACTAGTGAAATACTATCAGGGGTATGGCCAGGCGTTTCCCAAACGGTGGCGCAAGCATGACCTAAGTCAAGCACGTCATCCTGAGAGAGCGGATTAAAAGCATAGGCAACCGGAGCACGATGGCTCAAAGAAACCATTAGTCCAGTTTTCTCTGCGAGTTCTCGAGCGGCTGAATGATGGTCTGCGTGGACATGGGTTTCCACAATGGCCTTGATTTCTAATCCTAGTTCCGTCGCGCTTAAGATATAGGAATCTGCGCCAATATTTTCTAGGGGGTCTACGACCATGCCTTGGCCCAATGCTTCATCACCGAAAAGAAATGAGGCGCACCCCATTGATCCATCCCACATGGGAACAAAAATCATGTTCTCCCTCCTCGCATATATACCACCTGGGGTATATAATGACGCTAGTGACGAAAAAAGTCAACGGTATTTGCCTAGGACAGAACCGGCAAGCTACTCTTAATTGGTAGCCAGGGGGGCGATTAAGATTACGGACAAGGAACATCCGGAACGGCCTGTGGTTATCGGCCAATATTGGGATACGGCGGATTTAATCCGCCGCATGCGCAGGATTGAGGGACAAGCGCGGGGGATCCAAGCGATGTTGGAGCGCGAAGAGGATTGTAAAGCCATATTGACACAATTGTCGGCTATGGCGGGAGCCTTAAATCAAGTGGCACGGGTAGTGGGGGCCTGCGGACTGGTCGACAGTCTAAGGCGGAATGCGTCCAAGCTTAATCCTGAGGATATCCGGGCGGTATTGGAAGATTTGCAGTCGCGGGGACGGTTATAACTGAGCCAAAGACACGTATAAGATAAGGAGTGATTTTTTTGTTCGCATACACAAAATCCACCAGCAAAACCCAAGAAGAAGCTATTCTAAGTGTCCAAATGTCGGTGGAGGCTGAAGGTTTCAAGGTGTTAAATGCCTTGGACATCGGCAACATTCTTCGCAGCAAAGGCTTGGAACGGGAGCCTATTGTCATTTTGGAGGTCTGTCATGCCAAATCGGCTTATACTTTGCTAGAGAACCATATCGACATGGGGTTGTTCCTGCCCTGTAAAATCAATATCTATCGTCAAAACGGACAGACCTTCATTTCCGCCTTAGATCCGCATTTCATTACGAAATTGATTCGCATCGATTCCCAGGTCGAGAAATTGGTAGACGAAATTTCTTCCGTAATCTATCGCGCTGTGGACAATGCGGTATAGGCGGACGCCGGCGGCCACAGGCCGGTGGCGCCCCTCGGTGATTAAAGTTCCTCCTCTAATGTAAACCCGGGTCGAATGGGAAAGTCGCCGCCGCGATGTCGGAGTGGGTTTAAATGCGGCGTCTTGGCTTCTCCCAGAGCTATTTTTAGGCCTAATTCTCCCAGGGCGGGGCCTCTCATGACTCCGAATCCCTGGTCGCCGCATGCGACAAAGAGTCTCTCGGCTACTTGCCCCACCAAGGGGCGGCGATCTGGGGTACTTCCTGCCAAACCGGCCCATGAGGTGCGGAGCCCTGCGGTATCCGCTTGACTGGTCAAATTAGTTACTTGGGCAGCAATATGGGATTCAAAGGCTTCGTCGCCGGTGGTCTGATAATCATCGGGATCATGTTCGGAGAGTCGAGTGCCATCGCCGGCAAGTAGATTGCGAGGGCCGTCGGGGACAAGGTAAACGTCTGTTTGCAAGTCCCATACCATCGGTAAATGGTATCCTTGGGGAAAGTCCAAAGAGGAGAGCTGAACCCGGTAAGGGCGCATTGGGAGATGAAATCCCGACTTGCCAAGCAGCTTGGCGCTCCATGTTCCGGCAGTGACTAAAACCCTTTCAGCATGTAGAGATTCCGATCCGATTTGCACCGACACCGATACCGAATTTATGTCAAGGCGGTCCACCCGAGTGCCTAAACGCACTGACAATCCTCGATTTCGGGCTTCGTCAACAACAGACTCGGCGTAAGCGGTGGGGTTAACGTGAAAGTCTCCAGGAGTCCAAAGTCCGACAGTCTCCGGATTCAGGCGGTCTAGTTCCGGGAATTCTTTGTAGATTTTGGTAATCTCCCATAGGTCGGCTACAATTCCCCGATCCTGAAGTACTTTGGCACGTCGATGTAACAGGTCCCTACGATAGGGGTCGGCAAGCGTCAGCATGCCATAGCGTCGGAGAATGGAACGGTCATGGGTGCGCTCATAAGCCTCCTGGTAAAGCTGACGACTCCTCTGGACCCAGTCCATGTCCTCGGGGTGCCACACCAAATCCGTGACAATCCCGCCTGCCTTGGCACTACTCTCCGATGCTACGCCGGCATTGGCTTCGACCAACAACACCGATGTCAACCCGCCGCGCACGGCGGCCAGAGCGGCGGAAGTTCCCCACACCCCTGCACCAATGATGATGAGTTCAAATTTCATTACGATCGCCCCTTATGTATTCTGGTCGTCAACAAATGTTTCCCCGAACACTCTATCACATAAACTGGCAGCCTTCGGAGCCAATTCCTCACGGGATTGTGCAATTTAACCGATATCTACTAAGATATCGGTATGGTTGGTGGCGGATAGCGTGGAGGAGATGTGAATGACACCTCAAATGACATACATCCTTCGTCGGTTACTAATAGCAGGATTGGCGCCGGTACTGGCACTGTGTTCGCTGTTTTCAGGGCCCAGTCCTACCCGGCTAACTGCTCCGATTTCGGGATATTGGCCAATCCATTTGGTGCCATCGCTGTTCGGTCCGTACTCCACTCCGGCCAACAATGGGTATGAAAACGGCAATCAAATTAGCCCGATTATCCCCTTGTCGTATGTTGCCTGGCGGAAACCACAGATATTAGGCGTGCAATTCATCGGGGATGCCCCGCGCAATCTGGCCAGTGACAAATTTTCCTTGACTATTAAAGGGCCTCGGGGGTACATCAGGGGACTCAAAGTCCAATATTTTAGCAATGGATTTGTAGGATGGAAAGTCCCCTCGTTGCCTGCTGGAAAGTATCGCGTCACAT
This sequence comes from Bacillota bacterium, assembly GCA_021797515.1. Lineage (GTDB taxonomy): Bacteria > Bacillota > Sulfobacillia > Sulfobacillales > Sulfobacillaceae > Sulfobacillus_C. Next base: position 45,965 of record JAJZZP010000113.1, read on the forward strand.
TTATGGCGCCGGGGTTTCAACAACCCCAGTCGTCATGGTCGGTGACGATTGCCAAACCGCCACAAATGGTTGACCCGGTCACGGAGACCTACGCCGACCAAGCGTCTTTATCTTCACTGAATGCGTATCGCGCGATGTTGGACGAGGCACCTGTTAAGTGGAATCAATCGTTGGCCGACGCCGCTATGGCTCACGCCCGTTATTTGGCCGAGAACGGCTACAATGCACCATCTTTTCATATGGAAGAGAAAAATCGACCGGGATATTCCGGTAAAACTCCATGGTCACGGGACCTGGTTTATGGTTGGCCTAGCATTTTGGATGGCGAAGTCGGGATTGAATGGACCCAGTCGCTTCCCCCGGTGGCCGTGATTCAGGACTTGGTGGATACGGTATACCATCGATTGTCCTTGTTATCCGCCAATCTGTTTTTTAGCGGCGAAGGCAGCAGCACGGGGAAAACCGGGGCTGTGGTCATGGATTTGGGGTATGGTTATAGCAGTAAGCTTCCGCTGGCCATTACCTATCCGCGACCGGGACAAACGGGACTTCCTACGGCCTGGGTAGATTTGGAAAGTCCAGATCCGGTCCCTAACGGATATGGCAATCGCTACGGATATCCCATTACCGTAGACTTTCCCACCGTGGAGACGCTGAAAGATGTTCATGTGGGGCTGTTTCAAGGCACCGAGCGGGTTGCCATATATAAAGACATGCCTGGGGTTGAGTCGATGGCGGGAAACCAACTGGGGATGGTACCCCGGTATCCTTTGAATCCCAACACGGTTTATTCAGTCGAGGTTTTTGCCACTGCAACGTTTAACAGCGGGGTGACGCAGCCGATCACCTTGCACTGGCGGTTTTCGACCGGAGGCGATACAGAATCGGTGGCGGTGGCTCCTCTTTCGGCCCATCATATTTTGGTTTCTGTAGTGAGGGCGGGAAATGGAGAACCTGATGTCAATACGCCGCTTCGGATTTACCGTGTCCTATCCCCGACGCGGCAACAGATGGTGGGATCGGGTCGCACTGGGCTCAGCGGCACTTGGAATTTTGAACGCAAACAAGAGACGCGAGCTCTGTACAACGTGGTGACCCAATCGGGCAATAGCGATGAATTCTGGTGGTAGAGCATATGGCTATCGTAGTTGACGAACAGATTTCGATTTACTTAAAAGGACAGGCTATTCGTCTTAATTTTGCCTCTAGCGGCCAAGGTGATTTCACGGGGAACTGGATCCTGGTTCATGGGATGGGCTCATCCCGGTTGGCGTACCGGCCGATGATGGAGCGATGGCCGTTTCCGGGCAGGGTCTATGCGGTGGATTTGCCAGGGTTTGGCGCCTCTGGACATCTCAAGCAGCCGCATAGTCTAGACGATTATGTGGCCGCGGTGGGAGCCTTGATTGACGGTCGAAGCATAGATCATCCGATCATCTTAGGCCACTCGTTTGGCGGATTGGTGGCGGCCGAAGTGTTAGCCCAGTTTCCTCACCGGGTGAAAGGAGGCGTATTGGTGTCTAGTGCCGGATTTTTTCCCCCGCAAAATGCGATGGCGCCTACGCGCCATGTCTGGCTTAATCGGCTTGGGATTTGGGTAACCGGATTCGAATATTTTGGATTGCGCATGGTTCGGGCTTTAGGCTTGGACCCTGCCGTATTAACCCGAAATGACCGACGGCGGCTGCAGTATGGCTGGCGCCATGCCATCGAAATGGCTCGAATGCCAAAATTTTATGAAGATACTCGATTGCTAGAGAAAATTGTGGCAGCAAAACCGCGGGTAGTCCTTATCCATGGTGAGCGGGATCCGCTTTTCCCGTTATCAGAGCTACGCCGTGTGATTGGCCCCACCTTTCCAATTTGGGAAATGCCAGGCGTTGGCCATCTCCCGTATGATACCGATCTCGATCAATTCTTGAATATTTTGTGGCAGGCAGTCCAGTCATGGTGTTAGTCGAGGATTCTATAAACTCCTGGCGTATTTTCAATATTCGGTGCCAACGCCCGAATCTCTTGCAGGTACTGAATAATGGTATCCACCATTTCCGGCAAGGAGTGATGCTGGGTATCGAAAATGAGGTCTGCCGTCTGGGGGACCTGGTAAGGTTCGTCAATACCTGTCATATGCTGCAGTCGGCCACTACGGGCTTGGGCATAGAGTCCTTTGGGATCGCGGCGTTCACATTCCTCAAGGGGCGTTGAGAGGTAAATTTCGGCAAACACTCCGTCTTCTTCAATGTGCTGCCGCAAGGTTTGACGATCAGCCTGGTAGGGTGCAATGAGAGCCATTACGGCGATGCCACCATGCTGAGCAATAATTTGCGCCACAAATCCTACACGGGCCAAGTGCTCTTGGCGATCCTCCCGAGAAAAGCCTAACCCTTTGGAGAGGTGGCGACGGATTACGTCTCCGTCAAGCAACGTGATGGGACGATTGTCCAAAATTCGTAGGGCATTGACAAGGGCCGCCGCTAAGGTGCTTTTGCCAGACGCCGGCAACCCAGTAACGAGCAAAACTAGACCCTTGGATTGGAGTTGGTTATAGCCTTTTTCCAGCACTTGGCGTACTGGTTTTGGAGCATACCATTCAGGCAGCGTCTGCCCTAAAGCCAGCCGATTTCGCACCCAAGTGCCCGAGATTTTCGCAAAATCTGTGACATTCTTACCGGCGATGGGCATGTAGGTTTGCAGTTTCTTGTGCCAGGCGTACTCTGGGAAAATCAGCGCTTGGATCTGCATTTTGTCTGACACGGTCCGAAATAGATCTTGGGCTGCATAGGGATCCCACCAGTACCCATCGGGCCTTCGCGGATTGTGCCCAGGATCGGCTGGCGATCTGCCCACGATAAAATAATCGGCACCAAAATTTTGCCGGATTAAGGCATGCCAAACGGCTTCTCGCGGACCTGCCATCCTCATGGCCAAAGGAAGGGTTGACACCGTGACCGGGGGCACGCTGTCGGATGCGGGATAACTGTCGGCTAAAGCCAGTACCGCCCGTATGCGCATGGCAGCTTGCATGTCCCCTGGATTCGTGGGTCCGATAGTAGGATGAATCAATAGGTGCCCCTGGGTGTCTTTGAGGGCTTGCTTGGTGACCGCATAATGCGCGCCATGCATGGGATTTCGGGTCTGAAAGGCTACAATCGGCTTGCCGATGGCTTTCCATCGAGGCCAAAGTTCTTGGGGGGTTCGGTACGGGGGCAAGAAGTCGACTTGTCGGGCGATGGCCGCCCTTTGGGGATCAACCACGGTCACCGGACCGCCCACATAACAAGGATGGCGTTGATGCAAAAGTCGGACTCCAGAGTGCGTCAGGTCGTCGGTGCCATAGATCTTTAACGCTTCTTCGGAAAAGTTGGGGCAAAACACATCGTCGATGCGAAGGTGGGCCAGGGGAGTCCCGTCTGCACGGCAAAGCATCAAAGTTCCGCCCAATGGCAAGGCATCGGCCAGGGATTGGGGAATGTCCAAGGTAACCGGAATCGGCCATAAGGCGCCTGTGGCCAACGTCATGGACTGAAGCACAGAACGGTAATCCTTCTCCGTCAAAAATCCTTTTAGTGGCAAAAAAGCACCTGTCAGTAAAAGTTCTACATCGCAACGCTGCCGTTCGTCTAAAATCCATTGTAGGGTTTGCACGCGAAAGCCGCCTTTGGCAAGATATTTACTTTACCGTACCGCAAAAATGCTCGGACATACAACGAAGTCAAGTGATTTCAGTAAACTTTCAGGTGTGGTTGGGTGAAACCTGGTTAAAGTGAAGGGGAGGTTTTTAGGAAAAGAGCGGTGACAATTTGCAGCCCAATTTTCTGATCATCGGTGCTCCCCGTACCGGCACTACCCATCTATATCAAGGACTCCGGCAGCATCCTCAGGTGTTTATGCCTGACTTCAAGGAACCGATGTTTTTTGCCTATCAGGGACAGGCAAGACCGTGGGCTATTGACACCTGGGCGGACTATCAGGCGTTGTTCCGCGATACCGATCATTTTATCGCCCGCGGCGAGGCTTCGACGCTGTATCTGTGGCATCCCAACGCGGCGTTCAACATTCACCGCCGAGTACCTGAGATGCGACTGATTGCGGTGTTGCGCAATCCGGTGGAACGCGCCTTTTCGCAATATACCTTTCAGCGGCTGTTAAATATGGAACCCTATGATACATTTGAAGCGGCCTTAGCCATGGAGGCGGAAAGGCAACGATCCAGCGCCTCGGCTTTTTTGCTCTATTCCGAGGTTGGTCGTTACGGTGAACAAATTGCTCGCTATCAAACGTTATTCTCATCTGAGCAGATGCAGATCGTTCTCAATGAAGATCTTCAAGATCATCCAGACCGGGTGTTTTCCGAGATGTTCCGGCATATTGGAGTAGACCCGTCTTTTAAGCCGAAATTGGAACACCGCACCAACCCTTCAGGAATTCCCAAGAAAAAGGCGCTGTACGAACGCCTAAAGGCTGGCGGACGAAAGGTCAAAGGACTCATTCCGAAGCAGTTGGCAATGCAACTAAGCGGAGCCTTGGACAGGCGTTATCTTACTCGTCCAAATCTGGGAAAAGAAACCTATAATACTCTCTTAGCCCTATTTCGTGAGGATATTTTGTACACCCAAGAGCTCATCGGGAGGGATCTCTCGCGCTGGTTGGAGCCGATGGATGATATGCCTAACACCTGATTTAGTAGTCTAATACGGATGGGCCGCTATGTCCGATTGGTATGCTGATAGCGGCGGTCGCCTAAGCGACGGAACAAAACACCTGTCAAGCGGGGGGCATCCCACCGGCTGAGCCCCCCTTACCGGCCAACAGGTGCTGGTGGACTCACAAACCGCCCACCAGCACCTGTTGCAGAACCCAGATACCCCACTGGCTTTGCAACAGGTTCAAATATCCGGTTGGAGGCAGTTGGCTTGGTATCCCGCAGTTCGTCGCCGGGGCAGCGGTGAAAGCTTCTCTGGTAAATGTGCTGGACAATAGCGAATCAGTCTATCGTCGGAGTCAGATAGGTATTGAGCCAGTCACTCATGCTCTCTAGCCGATGCACCCGATGCCAGGGTTTGCCATCGCGACTCATCCCGTGAAATTCACCAGGGTAGCGGACAAATTTGACGGGTGCCCGGTTTCGGAATTTTACTGCGGTATAGAGCATCTCTCCTTGTTCGATAGGACACCTTAAGTCGCCTTCTTGATGCTCAATTAACAGTGGGGTATTAAAATTGTCTACATAGGTAATGGGACTTTGCTGCCGATACCAGGTGTCGTCTTGCCAAGGAGGAATGCCTCCAGCCCGCCGCATCCAGTGCCATCCCCCGTCGCCAGTGCCTACCATGGCGCGCCAATCCACCACTGACCGCATGGTGACGGCAGCGGCAAATCGCTGTGAATGGCCCAAGATCCAATTTGTCATATATCCCCCGTAAGAGCCGCCAGCAACTCCGAGCCGTGTTGCATCAATCCAGGGATTGGCGGCAAGGGCCGCATCCAGCCCTCCCATGATATCGGCATAATCCAGACTGCCCCATTCTTTTTGGATGGCTTTACAAAAGTCTGTACCATATCCTTGGGATCCGCGGGGATTGGTGTAAATAACTCCGTAGCCATTAGCTGCCAGCCATTGAAATTCGAAAAAGAAGCATTGCGCATAGAGCATCATAGGGCCACCGTGAATTTCCAGCACCGCAGGATAGGTGCGGCCCGGCACATAATCGACAGGCTTCATAACCCACCCATCTATTGCGGGTCCACCGGGCGCTCGGTACTGAAAGCGATTGGGCGACGATATCTGACACTGGCTTAATAGCGCCTGGTTAGGGTTGACCAACAGAGTCTCTTTTCCAGTTTTCAGGTCAAGCCAGGTGATTTGGCTCGGATTTTCCGGTGTGCTTTTCACCAGTGCCGCGTGAGTTTGACTGGCATCCAGATCATAGCTGTAGTATACGGCATCGTCGTGAGTTTGCTGGGTTACTGTATTGGCGGCGAAATCGACGGTAATTAGCTGGGTAGCTCCAGCAAACGAACTCAAGGTCAATAGGCCAGAGCCATCAGATGTGAAACGGAAGGGATTGCTGCCGCTGCCAATCAGATCCGATAACGAGAGGTTGCCTATGGGACGATCCCAATCATAGGCTATGGCACGCATTTCCCCGGTGAACAGGTTGTAGCTATAGAGACTGGGTGTATCATATCCCCAGTCATCTTTCTTTTCGGCTACAAATACAATGTTCCCGCCATCTGGCGTAAATGTCGGAGATTCAACGGACAAGGTGTCATCGGTCAAGGCCTGAGGGGTAGGTTTGGGTCCCTCCGTCAAGTCTAACAGGTAGAGAACGCCTTGCGGCCAATCCCGGTCATAATCGTCTCCATACCGCGACAGCACAGCGATTTTGGTGCCGCTGGCATCAATTGCCAAGCTTCCATGACGATAGGGGCCAAAGGTTAATTGTTCGGGAGGCCTCTCGAGGTCCAAGTAAACATGGACTACGTGGGGCCGTTTTTCATCGTAATAGCCTACGCCATCCATTTTGTGAGAAAGTTCGGTAATGATCTTCACGTCTCGGTTAAATTTAATTCGGGGTTCTTCGTGGTCGTCATCGGAATGGGTAGACTCTAGCTGGATTCCGGATTCTGTCAATTTTGCGATCGCGAAAAGACTATGGCCGTCGGGAGCCCAAACAAATTCCGTGATGCCCCCCTCAATCTTGCTTAACTGCTGCGCTTCGCCGCCATGGGTGGCCATGATCCAAATTTGCGGTTGGCCGCTGCGTTCCGACAAAAAGGCGACCCATAGCCCGTCAGGGGAAAATACCGGATGGGTATCGCTAGGTCCGGCAGTGAAGGCAAAAGGTTCTTCACCGGGACGAACCGCCATTAACTGTCTTTTATAGTTATTTTCTTTCTTTTGTGCTTGCGACTCCACATAGACGAGCAGGTTTTCCGTAGGCGAAACCTGCACACTACCGTCCAAGCGAAATGAAAATAAATCCTCAGGCGTAATAGTCCTCATTGGCTCCCTCCTTGTGCTACCATGAGAATACCTATTCATTGCGCAGAGGACAATTCCTGGATTTAGAAGGGGGGACAATTCACATCGCTGATTGCCAACCGCAAGACTTCTCGGCCTGGGGAAAGCCTGCCGCAGTATCGGTCATCATTGCGCCCCAGCGTGCAGAGGATCATGTTCTGCTGATTGTCCGACCATCGACCATGGCAGAGCATGCGGGCCAGATTGCTTGCCCGGGGGGGCGTTATGACGCCGATCTTGACGGAAATCTGTGTGAAACGGCGATTCGGGAGACCCAAGAGGAGGTGGGAGTGGTCCTCTCGCCGTCCCGGTTGATCGCCATCTTAAACCCGGTACATATTCCGATCACCGGATATACCATTGCTCCTCATGTGTTTTGCTTAGAAGAGATGCCGACGCTGGTGCCGTCGCCGGAAGTGGTGGCGTCGCACTGGGTACCAATCGATCAGCTTCGCGATTGCGAGGAAATGATGGCTGGTTTGCCCCAATATCCATTGTCTTGGGGTCGGGTATGGGGAGCTACGGCTAGGATTTTGCACCAGTTATTGCATTCAAGAGAAAGCGAAGGGAAGATTTAATGGAGTCGTCATCCGTGGCCATCCGGGTAGTGCGTACCGTGGAGGACCTCAAGCAGGTGTTGGATCTGGAGCGCCTGGTGTGGGGAACCGATGAGCCGGTCCCCGTTTCGTTGTTAAAGGTGTTTGCCGAAGATGGCGGTCTGGTGTTGTTGGCTGAATTGGCGGGGGAGCGCAAGCCCGTCGGTATGGCCGTGTCCTTTCCTGGACGGCGATTGGACCGCTGGTATCTCCATTCGCACATGTTGGCCGTACTGCCTCAATTCCGTCGGCATGCCGTAGGTCGTGCGCTGAAATATTATCAGTTGAGTTATGCCCGGGACCATCAATTGGCTTACGTGGGTTGGACTTTTGATCCGTTGCAGGCCAAGAATGCTCAGTTCAATCTTAATGTCTTAGGGGCACGGGCCACAGAATTTCACCGCAATTTTTACGGGGTACTCGGTGATGCCATCAATGGGGCGTTCCCTAGCCATCGCCTATTTGTTGAATGGGACGGACAATCCTTAAAATCTGGCTCAGGCAGATATTTGGCGATACCTAACAACATTGACGGATTGCGCGGCACTGACCCCGATAAAGCACTATGGTGGGCGGATCGATACCGACAAAAACTGGAGCGTCTGATGAAGCGGGGGTACATTGCCGTGGGTGTAGTCGGAAAACGAGACAGGAGTTTTTATCGGTTGCAAAGGGCAGAGGAAGGGCGAGCTATATGAAAATCGAGCAGGTGATTTTGCATTTCGTTGAGTTGCCGCTGAAAACACCATTTGAGACGTCGTTTGGCGTGGAGACCGTAAAATCTTGCTGGATCCTGGAATTGAAATCCGCTGGCATTACGGGCTATGCCGAGTCGGTAGCCGATGTCGAACCGCTTTATTCCGAGGAAACCCACGCTTCGGTGTACTATGCTTGGAGAAATCACATACTGCCTCGACTTATGGATTATGATCTCGATGGCCCGGAGTCGGTCCGGAAAATTCTAGAACCAGTGCGTGGCAATCGGATGGCCAAGGCCGCGATTGAAATGGCGGTCTGGGATTGGTGGGCAAAAAGCCTTAACCAAACGCTGTCTCAATTGTTAGGGGGCGATCCCGGCAAGACCCGGATCCCAGTGGGGGTTTCCATTGGTATTCAACCGACCGACCAAGTTTTGGTGGATGTCGCTCAGCAATACTTGGCCGCTGGCTACCAACGCCTGAAAGTTAAGATTAAACCGGGACGGGAATTTGAGCCGCTCTCGCTGTTGCGCCACGCGGTGGGGGATGATGTCCGCATTATGGCGGATGCGAATTCCGCGTATCGTTTAACCGATATCCCGATTCTCAAAAAATTGGACACTTTGAATTTAATGATGTTGGAGCAGCCCTTAGCCGAAGACGATTATGTCGATCATGCCGAGTTAGCTCGCGAAGTGCAGACTCCCATTTGCCTTGATGAATCGATTCGGTCGGCCGAGGATGCGCGGCGAGCCATTGCTTTAGGATCGGCGGAAATCATCAACATTAAGGTGGGCCGAGTGGGTGGCTTGGCTGAGGCCAAGCGTATCCACAACGTGGCGATGGAAAACCAAGTTCCGGTGTGGTGCGGGGGCATGTTGGAAATCGGAATTGGTCGGGCCCATAATCTCCATTTAACGACGCTGCCAAACTTCGTCTTGCCAGGAGACACGTCGGCCAGTGATCGCTATTTTCACGAAGACATTATCGCCAATCCCTTTGTATTGAATTCTGATGGGACTTTGACGATACCGACCGGACCCGGCATTGGGGTTTTTCCGGATCCAGACAAACTGAAACGGTTCGGCACCTACCACGAGGCCTGGGATATACCTAAGTGGCACCTGAGAGGAGGCAAGCCCAATGCAGCAACGTTGGGATTTTAATGAGCAGCAGCAAGCCGCCTTAAAAACCCTAATCCAGGACCTGGTCTTGTTGGAATCGCCATCCGGGGACGCGGTGCGTATTCGCCAAGTGATGAATCGACTGGTAGAAGAAAGCGCTGCAGTACCCAATATCGAAGTAGAGTGGCAAGAACAGGGAGGACAACCCATCCTTGAACTCCATCGTGGTCAGAGTGGGCCCTTAATACTGGGGCATGCCGATACCGTCTGGTCGGTGGGCACTATCGACTCTATGCCATGGCGTGAAGAAAACACGGAGGACGGATTAAGAATATATGGACCCGGAATATTGGACATGAAAGCCGGATTAGCCATGGGGATTTACGCCATTCGCCAACTTGCCGAAAATATTCCTTTTGATTTCTTAGTGACACCTGATGAGGAGGTGGGCAGTGGCGCCAGCCGATCGGTAATCGAATCGAGAGCTCGCGACGCGGCCCTGGTTTTGGTGCTAGAATCGGGAATGCCAGGTGGCGCACTGAAAACAGCGCGATCTGGGGTCGGGGATTTTGTGGGCGAAATTATCGGGGTAGAGAGCCATTCTGGGCTCGACCCTGATAAAGGAGCTAGTGCCATTCACGAGGCCGCACAGCAGATTCTGTGGCTCACAACATTGGCCAATCATGTACTGGGAACCACTGTTAATGTGGGAACCATTGCCGGCGGAACCCGAACCAACGTCGTAGCCGGGCAAGTGACCCTGGGCATTGATGTTCGGGTGCAAACTTCAGGGGAGATGCATCGAATTGAAAGCACCCTGGCTCATCCACCCGCCTTTGACAAGCATACTCGAGTGCAGTATAGAGGAGGGTTTAATCGACCTCCCATGGAACCCAATCCCGCATCAACCCGTTGGTTTGACCGAGCGCAGAAAATATGGCGGCACGATACGGGAGAAGAATTGCTTGGATCGAGAGTGGGTGGTGCCAGCGACGGAAATTTCACTGCAATCTATGCACCCACTCTCGACGGCTTAGGCGCGGTTGGCAAGGGGGCACATGCACGCCATGAGCACATTGAGTGGCAGTTTGTGCGCCCGCGGATTATGTTGATTGCCGAGTTGTTGAGAGCAGCGGGGAGCCAACATCAGTGAATATTCATGCTTTGGTGGGACCGAGCGGCACCGGTAAAAGTCATCGGGCTTCCATGGTGGCTGAACAAATCAATGCCGACAGCATCATCGACGATGGTTTGTTAATTGTAGATGGACGTATCGTGGCAGGAATCTCAGCTAAACGAGAGGCTACCCGGGTGGCGGCCGTGAAACGGGCTATTCTCGCTGACGAGGATCATGCAGAAGCGGTAAAGGATGGCTTGAAACGATCGGCTCCTCACGATGTGTTGATTTTAGGGACGTCTAAAGAAATGATTCGGCACATCTTGGCAGCGTTAGACTTAAACCAGCAGCCCATCGACTGGATTCGCATCGAACAGGTCACGACTGTGGAAGAACGTGAAATAGCACAACAGGTGCGTCGGCAGCAAGGCAAGCATGTGATCCCGGCACCAGCTATGGAAGTAAAGAAAAGCTTTGGGGGATACTGGGTAGACCCTTTAAGATTCATTTTTCGGGGGCGCCATCGACAAATGGTGGTGGAAAAATCCATTGTGCGTCCGACCTATTCGTCTTTGGGAAAATTTTATATTGCCGACACCGTGATCGCAGCAGTGGCGAGTCACATTGGCCGCACCACCCCAGGGATCTCGCGTGTCGTGCGAACAGTGGTACAATCGAATGGGGGACTCCTTTCCATCGAAATGGAGGTATGGCTTGGGACCCGAAGGCACATTTTCCATGTATTGGAGGAAACTCAAAAGCGCGTGCATGATACGTTAGAAGAGATGACAGCGGTCAATGTGGGAACTGTCAAAATTCATGCCCGACGGATAGCCGTGGAGGAGGTTCCGGTAGCGGAATAACTATGGGACAGCGCGTGCTCATCGTGGACGATGAAGCGGCGATTGTGGAACTCGTGTCATACAATTTAAGCCGCGAAGGATTTGACGTCATTGTAAGCCATGACGGTGCCGAGGCGTTAAAAATGGCGCGTCACGACGCGCCGGATTTAGTGGTGCTAGATGTCATGTTGCCTGGTATGTCGGGTTTGGATGTATGCCGCCAACTGCGCCGGGAAACGGAGATTCCGATTATCTTGTTGACTGCGCGAAAAGATGAGGTGGACCGGGTTCTGGGTTTGGAACTGGGGGCCGACGATTACGTGACCAAACCATTCTCCCCTCGGGAACTGGTAGCTCGTGTCAAAGCCATCTTAAGACGTACCCGAGCACGCGAGGACGACGGAAGTGAATCCCAGGAAATCACTCGGACTGGACTAGTGGTGGACCCGGAACGGCGTGTGGCTTCCCTGGACGGGCGAACCTTAAATCTTACCTTTACCGAATTTGAACTTCTCCATATCTTAGCGAAAAATCCGGGAAGGGCGTTTACTCGTGATGATTTGTTAATGCGCGTTTGGGGACAGGATTTTTTTGGCGATGCTCGCACCGTGGATGTGCATGTGCGGCACCTGCGTGAAAAACTATTGGAAGACCCGCAAAGTCCGCGCTTTATCGAAACAGTTCGCGGTGTGGGATATCGGTTTCGTGAATCGTGAACGGGATGCGACTGCCGCACTATGCCACGCCCATATTGGCAACTCTGGCATTGTCGGTGGCCGCCTGGCTGGCGGCATTGCCGCATGCACGGCTAGGCGCGGTGATTTTGGCGGCCGTGGCTTGGGTATGGACGATCAGGCTGGTATTGCATTTGAAGACGCAAGACACGTTTTTAAGTGAATCAATTGTGCAATTGGAAAACACCGTGGACCGTTGGGCGTCGGGCGATTTGGAGGCCCGGGTCTATTTAGATCAAGCGGATCCGTTGGATCGACTGGCCCATGGGATGAACCGCGTGGCAGAAGCGTTGAAAGAACGGACAGAAGATTTAGAGCAAGACAAAGAACGGCTCGAGGCCATTTTGACCAGCATGGCCAATGGCATTATTATCCTCAGCCACGGTTTGACTATTACCCTAATTAACCAGGCAGCCTACCAGTTGTTTGCGATCGAAGCCCAAGATGTGATGGGTAGGCATTTGCTAGAAGTTATTCGTGATGTGGCGATTGATGACGCAGTTCATCAGGTCACCCAAAATGGGGGCACCGAGACGGTGCTCTGGAGCCCGCACGATGTCGATGATGAGGTCGTGGAAGTCACGGTTGCTGTCTTAAATCAGCCATTGGGAGGCGTCGGCGCTGTTCTAGTGGCACGCAATGTGTCGGCGCAAAAACAGGCCGAGCGAATGCGCCAGGATTTTGTCGCCAATGTTAGTCATGAATTGCAAACACCTCTGACGATCATCCACGGATTTACAGAAACGCTGCAAGACGATCCCGATCCCGACACCGCGCGAAGATTTATTCAACTTATTCACGAAGAAGCGACGCGGATGAGCCATCTGGTCGACGATCTCCTGGCTTTGTCGCGGATGGAGCATCATTCGCTTCCAGTCAATCGCATACCGGTGGATCTTCCGGTACTGATCGAATCGATTTTAGTCAAATTAGGTCCACGAGCTCAGTCGGCTGAACTGGTGTTTGACAATCAATTGCCCAGTCATATTCCGTTGGTGGCGGGTGATCCCGACCTGCTGGCTGAGGTATTTTTAAATTTGATCTCCAATTCAGTTCAGTATACCCCGGCCGGGGGTATGATTAGCATTAAACTCGCCTCAGAACCCGGCAACCCAATGGTGGGGGTATCCGTAAAAGACACCGGTATCGGCATTCCTGCGCAAGATTTATCGCGAATTTTTGAGCGGTTCTATCGAGTGGACAGAGCGCGTTCTAGGGCATCAGGAGGCACAGGCCTAGGACTGGCTATCGTAAAACATATCATGGAATTGCATCATGGGCGCATAGAAGTAAGTAGTCAAGTGGGACAAGGGACCATATTTACCGTATGGTTGCCGAGATTTTCGGATTAGAACGGCATCTTCTGGGACACTAGGATTATGTTCTTTCTACAATGGTGGATAGCAATATGGCTCAGCCAAAGAGGGATATTAGAACGTTCGGCGCACATAGCCATTTCTGGATCGAGCGCTCTGCTTCCCGTGATTAAAGAGGAGTTGCCGCGGTGGGAGGCCAGGCATCCAGAAGTTCGGGTGTCCGTAACCGGAGGAGGATCTTGGGCTGGGTTGGCAGCCGTGTCTCAAGGGCGGGCAGATATCGGGATGTCGGATATTGTGCCACCTGAGGCGATGTCTCGCGGAATGCTGGGCTACCCATTAGGGCGGCTTCCGGTGCTGTTCATTGGCAACCGCCACATTGGAGTGAATCAGGTTTCGCAACCACAACTTGAGCAATTGTTGGCTGGCGATATCGGAAATTGGCGCCAAGTTGGAGGCGCGAACGCTCCCGTGGTCGTGGTATCACGCCCATTAAGTTCTGGGGCTCGCTTTATGACCGAACGTCGGATTCTCAAAGGGCGCTCGGTTTCACCACGTGCTATTATTCAATTATCCAATGGCGCCTTGTATAAAACTGTGATAAGTACTCCCGGCGCGTTGGGATACGTGGAGTGGAGACCCGATTTGAAAGGAGTCGTGGTGATGGCCGTGGGTAGCAGCCGATTTGACCTGAGGCGGGGGGATCGCTGGCCCTATTACACCGAGCCGACGCTGTATGTGCGCAAGAGTGCTCCCGCAATTGTCAAGCAATTAGCAGCAGATCTTAGTCGTTCTCCGGCAAAAGCGCAGTTCGGCCTTTATCCGGCACAGCCATGACGGTGCATCAAAAAAACCTCCGCACAGAACGGGTGCAGCATGGTTTGTTTTTAGCCGCGGCGGCCCTGTTAATTGCCGTGGGATTTGCGTTTTGGGGCACATTGGGGTGGGGAACGCTCCGATTCTTCTTGCAGCATGGGTTGAATAGGACGATTTTGGGCTTGCGATACCATCCCATCCAGGGTGAATTTGGCTTATTGCCCTTTATTGCCGGATCCCTCTCAGTGACCCTGATCGCCGTGGTTTTAGCTTACCCGTTGGCACTGTCAGTAGCTGTTACCGCAACGATGGTGCTGCCACACCGCTGGCTTCCGGCGATTCGTCAGACGGTGGGAAGTTTGGCGGCCATTCCCTCGGTGATTTTTGGTTGGTGGGGGCTAGCCATGGTTGTGCCTTTGGTCAGAAAGTTAGGTGGTGGAACCGGTTTTAGTGTGGCGGCAGCAGGTATTGTTTTGGCCGTGATGATCGTTCCCACCTTAAGTCTTTTGGCCATTCACGCTGCGATGCGGGTACCCGAGCGATGGGTTGAGGGATCTCTGGCTCTAGGAGCAACTCCGGACCAAACTTTAGGACGGGTGGTATTGCAGTCTATTCGAGCGCCACTGGCGGAGGCGGGAATTGTCGCGGTTGGCCGTGCCTTGGGAGAAACCATGGCGGTGCAAATGGTCATAGGAGGACAAACATTTTTTCCCCATAATGTGTTTGCGCCGGGGGCGACTTTGACCAGTGAGATTCTTAATGATATTGGTCTTTTGCCGCCAGGGGCTTTTGGCCATCATGTACTCGACGTGATGGCTCTATTGTTGCTTTTGGCGATGTATGGATTGGTTTTGTTGGTGGAACGGATTGGCGGGAGGGAAATCGGGTGAAAGGTACCACCTGGCATCGTTTGGCGGTGGTCGGAAGCGTCTTGACTATAGCGGTGTTCGGCCTTCTTCTGGGAGATCTGGTGTGGCAGGGATTGCCTCAGGTTTCTCTGGGTTTTTTGTGGAAAACACCTTCAGAACTGAGTTCTTTGGGTGGAATCGGACCGGAATTGCTAAACACCTTGGTGATGGTGGGAGCCGCATCAGCGATTACCATCCCCTTAGGTTTGGCAGCGGCGATTTTGCGCATCGAATACGGGGCCCGACCCGGTTTTCTTTTGGTCTTTGATCGCATGCGATATACGCTGCTTAGTCTCCCGACGGTTGTGGTTGGCCTGATGATTTATGAATGGGTCATTGCAGGAATGAGATGGCCCTTGTCGGTGGGATCTGGGATCATAGCGTTGGCTGTGGTAAACTGGCCTTTTATCGTGGACGTCAGCGTCGCAGCACTAAGCGGGGTGCCAGACAGTTTTCGCGAGGCGTCACTGGCACTAGGCGCCACCAAATACCTGACGTTGTTACGAGTGGTGTTGCCGAGCGCACTTTCTGCCTTGGTATCGGGTGTAGGGATGGCGATTGCCCGGCTCATGGGCGAATCAGCGGTCTTGATTTTCACAGCCGGGATTAATGTGTCTCGGCATTGGGGTTGGTCCGCACCCGGGGAAACTCTGGCAGTGCATTTATGGTATCTCCGGACCGAATCAGTGGCGCCTCACGCGGATGCGCAAGCTGCGGCTACCGGAGTGGTGCTATTGTTATTAGTGGGGTTGGTGTTGTATCTGACCCAAAAATTAGCGCACTGGTTAAAGCCCATGGATACTTAACAGAAAATCTGACAGCAGGCAGCCGGATTGTTTGGTAACATTAGGGAAACTCCGTGAGGGGGGAATATGACACTCGGGGGGTATCGAGTGGACAATGAAGCGCCCCACATTAATGTGACGCACTTATCTGTAGCGTACAGGGATCAACGGATTCTGAAAGACGTCTCGATGACGGTGCCTGGGGGGCGGGTACTGGCGGTGATTGGTCCTTCGGGATGCGGCAAATCAACGTTGCTTAGAGTTTTCAACCGCTTGGTCGACCGTGTTTCCGGGGTTCATATCAAAGGGCAAGTCCAAGTGGGCAACTTCGAGGTCATCGGGGATCATGTGGACTTGGTAGAATTGAGGCAAAAAGTGGGGATGGTGTTTCAGCACCCCAATCCCTTTCCCTTTAGTGTGTTCGATAACGTGGCATACGGACCGAGGCTGCAAGGGGTCAAAAACTCGAATCGATTGCGGCTGTTGGTGGAAAATAGTTTGAAACAGGCCTCGCTTTGGGATGAGGTTCGTGGGAAATTGCGGCGTCCTGCCAGCTCGCTTTCTGGAGGCCAGCAGCAACGCCTTTGCATTGCTCGAGCACTTGCGGTTTCCCCCCAGGTGCTATTGATGGATGAGCCGACGTCAGCTTTGGACCCCTTGTCCACCGCAAAAATCGAAGAATTAGTGTTAGCTCTCAAGGGGCGATACACCGTAATTTTGGTCACCCATAATCTGCAACAAGCGGCTCGGGTTTCGGACTTTACCGCCTTTTTTCGGGAAGGCCATTTAGTAGAACTGGGGCCCACCAAAGAAGTGTTTACCACGCCGAGGCGGTCGGCTACCGAAGAATTTCTCACCGGGCGTTACGAGTAGGAGGGTGCTGGATGCTGCGTCAATCGTTTCGCGCAGAACTGCAACAGCTGGACCAAGAGTTAATTCGCATGGGGGCCTTGGTTGAGGACCAAATTCGGCGCGCTGTGAAATCACTTACGGAGCGCAATGTCACGTTGGCAGACATGGTCATCGCCGACGACGACCGGGTGGATGCCATGGAAATTGACATTGAGCGGCGCTGTCTAACGCTTTTAGCGCTGCAGCAGCCACTAGCCGGAGATCTGCGCATTGTGTCCACCATTTTAAAAATTATTACTGATTTAGAAAGGATGGCAGACCATGCCGCTGATATTGCCGAAGTGACGGTACGGTTGGGTCAGGAACCCTTGGTAAAACCCTTGGTGGATATTCCTGAAATGGCCCGACTTTCCAGCTCTATGGTGCGTTTAGCGTTAAATGCCTATATTCATCGGAGTCTGGAAGAAGCGGTGACCATGATTCGGCTTGATGATGATGTAGACCATCTCTATTCACGGATTTTTGACGACTTACAGGGGCTGATGCAGGATCGGCCAGAGACCGTTCCCCAAGCTATCCATTTGCTTTTTGTGGCAAACTATATAGAAAGGGTTGCAGACCACGCGACCAATCTTGGCGAATGGGTGATTTACATGGTCACGGGAGAGCGGAAAGAATTGAATGACTAGGCTTCGGTGGCTGTGAGTCATGGCGTTTTTTCGCTAAAATAGCATTACGGTGCCGCATCACGGCGGGACTACTGATGAGGAGGGACTAGAGTGGTAAAAGTAGGAATCAACGGAGGCGGCAGTATTGGCCGTCGTTTCTTTCGCATTGCGCAGCAACAACGGGATTTTGAAATTGTCGCGATTAACGACTTAACCAATGCGAAAACGGTGGGACATCTCCTCAAGTATGACTCCAACTACGGCGTGTTTGATCAAGAAGTGGGTACTGAAGGCACCGATTTGGTTGTCGGTGATCGCACGATTCGGATTTTGGCCGAACGGGATCCGGGCCAAATCCCTTGGCGCGACTTAGGAGTGGACATTGTCGTGGAGTCCACGGGACTCTTTACCGATGCCAGCAAAGCCCGCGCCCATATCGATCGCGGGGGGGCCAAACGGGTCATCATTTCTGCTCCGGCCAAGGGAGAAGACATTACGTTGGTTTTAGGTGTCAATGATGAAAAATATAACCCCGAGGCTCACTTCATCATTTCCAATGCCTCTTGCACTACCAACTGCTTAGCCCCGGTGTGCAAAGTTTTGGATGAAAGTTTTGGCATCGAAACGGGGATGATGACCACGGTACATAGCTACACCAATGATCAGCGCTTGCTGGATTTGGCACATTCGGACTTCCGGCGTGCCCGTGCTGCCGCCATGAATATTATCCCCAGCAGTACTGGGGCGGCTCGCGCATTGCACTTGGTCTTACCGCAGCTGAAAGGCAAATTGAACGGAATGTCTCTGCGAGTGCCGACTCCTGTGGTCTCCATAGTTGATGTTACAGTGAATACAGCAAGGCCGGTATCCAAAGAGGCAGCTAATCAGGCATTTAAACAGGCGTCGTTGGGAGCCATGGCGGGGATCTTGGGATATACCGAAGAGCCGTTGGTTTCAATGGACTTCAAGGGAGATCCGCGCTCCAGCATAGTTGATGGGCTCGAAACTATGGCGATCGGTGACCATATGGTCAAAGTACTGTCCTGGTATGACAATGAATGGGGCTATGCCAACCGTTTGGTCGAACTGACAGGGCTTGTGGCGCGAAAGGGCGTGTAGCGATGCCGGCATTTCACACGCTGGACGATATGCCCAATATCGAGAGCAAGCGGGTATTGGTTCGGGTAGACTTTAACGTGCCGATCGATGCCAACACCGGGATGATCACGGACGACACGCGGATTAGAGGAGCTTTGCCCACATTGCAGTTTCTTTTGCAACGGCAGGCCCGTGTTATCGTCATGAGTCATCGGGGACGTCCTAAGTCTCCGAATCCCCAAGACAGCCTTCGGGGGGTGGCCGCTTATCTTCAAACGCTGCTCCCCAATGCGGTGTCTTTTGTGGACCAGATCGTCGGAGACGAAGTTGACTCGGCCATTCAAAGAATGGCGCCAGCGACGATTTTAGTGCTGGAGAACTTGCGGTTTGACCCCAGAGAAAAAGCTGATGATCCCGGATTTTCGCAAGTGTTGGCGCACCTAGCCGATTATTACGTCGATGATGCTTTTGGGACAGCTCACCGATCATCCGCTTCCATGGTCGGGGTGCCCCAGTATCTGCCAGCATACGCGGGGCGCCTGATGGAGCGCGAATTAACGGCTTTGACTGAAATTCTTGGGCATCCGGATCGTCCCTATTGGGCCATCATTGGCGGAGCCAAGGTCAGTGACAAAGTCACGTTATTAGGCAATCTTCTGGACCAGGTGGATGGCCTCATCGTTGGTGGGGGCATGGCGAACACATTTTTAGCGGCCCAGGGGTTGTTCCTCGGAGCATCCAAAGTGGAGCCAGAGGTGTTGCCTACCGCACAACTTCTACTCGCAAAAGCCCAAGCCAAAAATATTCCGATAATACTCCCCTCCGACCTGGTGGTGACGACAGAGTTTCGTGCGGATGCGCCCCATCGGATTGTGGCGGTTGACCAGCTCGGCGACCATGACATGGCATTGGACCTAGGTCCTGACAGCGTATCGCAAATTGAGACGCATTTAGCGTCAGCACGCACGGTGCTGTGGAACGGGCCCATGGGAGTCTTTGAATGGGACGCATTTGCGGGTGCTACCATGGCGGTGGCTCATGCCTTAGCCGGTCTGCCCGCGAAAGTGGTGGTCGGGGGAGGGGATTCCGTGGCCGCAGTCCATAAGGCGCAAGTCGCTGACAAACTGACCCATGTCTCTACCGGAGGAGGGGCAACTCTGGAATTCCTCGAAGGGAAGATTTTGCCAGGGGTGGCGGCTTTGATGGATGAGGGGCAGGAACAAAGATGATGCGACGTGTGCTTTTAGCCGCCAATTGGAAAATGTTCAAGACCGTTCCCGCCGCTTTGGCTTTTGGTCGGGAGTTGTTGCGGCGCTATGATGTCGACCATTTCTCGGCGATCGATGTAATGATTTTTCCCACGGCATTGGCCCTTTGGCCGTTGAGCCAACGGTTTGCCGGAAGCCCCATTCAAATTGGGGCTCAGAATCTGGACTTGGGCACCGAAGGAGCCTTGACCGGGGCCCTATCCGGGTATTTGTTGCGGGAGGCGGGAGCTGAGTATGTTTTGGTTGGGCATTCCGAACGCCGCCAGCACTTTGGAGAAGACGATGAGCTTGTAGCAACTAAGGTCCAGGCTGCGATATCGGCCCATCTTCATCCCATTTTATGTGTCGGTGAAACTGCAGAGGAACGTGAACGGGAAGAGACACTGGCTATCATGCGCAGACAAATAGGTGCCGTGTTGCCAGGCTTGGGATCCCAGGACGCAATCAAACTTACTGTGGCTTACGAACCGGTGTGGGCTATCGGCAGCGGCAAAGTGCCGACGGCACAGGATGCCAACAGAGCTGCAGCCGCCATTCGCCACCAGTTGGGCGAACGATTTTCGCCCGAGTTGGCGGACAGGATACGCATTCTATATGGCGGCAGCGTCTCTCCAAAAAACGTCAGGGAATTTATCGAGGCTCCAGATATTGATGGAGCGCTGGTTGGCGGTGCCTCGTTAAATCTTGAAACGATGGTGGCAATGATGGAAAGCCTGGCGCACTAAGGGGGAGAAAATAGTGGTTAAACCTGTGGTATTAGCTGTACTGGATGGGTGGGGACACGCAGAACCAGGCCCCACCAATGCGATTAGCAGTGCACCGGCACCAAATATGGAACGCTTGGCACAAGAATATCCAAGCGCGTTGGTAGCTGCTCATGGCCGCGCCGTAGGGCTCATGGAAAATCAGATGGGTGATTCTAATGTGGGTCATTTAACCATTGGTGCCGGCCGCATCATCCAGCAAAACTTGGTTCGCATCAATGATGCTATCGAAGACGGAACATTGGCCGGGAACCCCGCATTTTTAGAAATGATGCGAGAAAGCCAGGGACGTCGGCTGCACTTTTTGGGTCTCTTGTCTCCGGGCGGCGTCCATAGTCATCAGGAGCACTTAGCGGCACTGCTGTCATTAATCGCGGAATATGGCCATCCTCGCGAGGTGTTTTTGCACGTCTGGCTGGACGGACGGGACGTTTCACCCGAGAGTGCGGCGTCATCGCTAGAATGGTTGGCCTCTATTCTCAATACGGTAGGCCAAGGCCGGGTGGCCTCAATATCGGGCCGGTATTATGCGATGGACCGGGACCGACGTTGGGATCGTACTGAGAGAGCCTACCGCGCCATGGTTGAGGGGATAGGGAACAAAGCCCAAAGCGCGGTGGAAGCATTGCTGGCCGCATACGATCAGGGGATCACCGATGAATTCGTGCCGCCAACCGTACTAACCGATGAATATAATCAACCGATTGGCACCATTGGTCCTGATGACATTGTTTTTGTCTTCAATTTCCGTGCCGATCGGGTTCGGCAAATCACCCGTGCCTTGAGCGATCCCCGTTTTACCGAGTTTCCCCGCCCCATGTCCCGGGCCCGTTGGTTAGGGGGAATGACAGTGTATGATGAAGAATTTGTCCTGCCCCATCTGTTTGCCGCGCAAAGTGTGACCAACAATTTGGCAGAGTGGCTTAGCAAGCAAGGCTTGTCACAACTGCATGTAGCCGAAACCGAAAAATATGCTCATGTGACGTTTTTTTTCAACGGAGGCATTGAAAAGACGCATCCGGGCGAAGAGCGGATTATGATCCCCTCTCCCAAAGTGGCCACCTACGATTTGGAGCCAGCAATGAGCGCTCCCCAAATTAAGGATGTAGTGATTCACGCGCTGGCTCAGGGCCGGTTTGATTTCGTTTTGTTAAACTTTGCCAATAGCGATATGGTAGGACACACGGGAAATGTACAGAAGGCCCAGACAGCGGTGCGGGTGGTCGATGAGGCAATCGGGGAAATTGCCGATCGCGTGCTAGAGCATCACGGTATGCTGTTGATTGTCGCGGACCATGGCAACGCCGAGGTGATGCGCGACACAAATGGCACGCCCAATACACAACACACAACCAATCCGGTACCGTTTATTGTGGTGGCATCAAAGGATCTTATCGGTTCTCGGACCATGAGAGTTGGCGGAGGACTGCGTGACGTGGCCCCTACATTGTTGGCAGCCATGGGTCTTACAATCCCGTCAGAAATGAGCGGAACATCATTACTTCAATAAGGTCTGCGCTTATGGCGCAGGTGGGAGGCTAGAGTATGTCGGACTTGATTAGTGGTATTCACGCGTACGAAATATTGGATTCCCGGGGCAACCCCACCTTAGCGGTTCGCGTGGATTTGCAGTCAGGAAAATGCGGTTGGGCACGGGTTCCGTCTGGCGCGTCAACCGGAGCTCACGAAGCAGTAGAACTGCGCGATGGGGAAACCAGATATCAAGGCAAGGGCGTGCGGACGGCGCTGCGCAATGTCAACGAAATTATGGCACCCGCACTGGTGGGCATGCGCGTCCAAGATCAAGCCCAGATTGACCAGTTGCTGCGGGACTTAGACGGCGATCCGCAAAAGGCAAGATTGGGCGCTAATTCCTGTCTTGGAGTATCGCTTGGCGTATTGAATGCAGCTGCCAATTCGTTTAACATGCCGCTTTACCGATATATTGGGGGGACCAACAGCCGTCTGTTGCCGGTACCGCTGCTCAATGTGGTTAATGGCGGGGTCCATGCGGACAACAATGTGGATATCCAGGAATTCATGCTGGTTCCCGCTGGAGCTTCGTCATTTGCCGAAGCCATGCGCATGGCAGTGGAGACCTATCATGCATTGAAGTCTTTGCTGCAGGCACGAGGACTGCGCACTGCAGTGGGGGATGAGGGCGGTTTTGCCCCGGATTTGGACAACGACCGGGAAGTGTTGGATTTTCTGGTGAGGGCGATTGAAAAGGCCGGATTTGTTCCCGGACAGGATGTGGCTCTAGCTATCGATGTCGCCGCTAATGAAATTCGCACTCCCGGGGGATACCGACTGCAAGGCAAGCCGCAGACGTCAGATGATTTGATTGACTTCTATCAAGAGGTCTTGCGCAACTACCCGGTGGTTTCGATTGAGGATGGGTTGGCTGAAGACGACTGGGAAGGCTGGGCCCGTTTGCAGGAAAGATTGGGAGCCCAAACCCAACTGATAGGGGACGATTTGTTTGTGACCAATCCGACGAGAATCCGGCAAGGCATGGAGCAAAAATCGGCGAATGCGGTGCTGATTAAACTGAATCAAATTGGCACGGTCAGTGAAACCTTGGAAGCCATTGCAATGTCGCAGGCTCACGGGTGGCATACCATTGTTTCCCATCGGTCGGGAGAAACCGAAGACACGGCGATTGCCGATCTGAGTGTGGCGATGAATACGGGACAACTTAAGACCGGGGCTCCTGCCCGCAGTGAGCGGGTAGCAAAATATAACCGGCTTCTGATTATAGAAGCGGATGATGCACAGCTCCAATATGCCGGCTGGGGGGCGTTTCGGCGGTGAATCTAGAATTGCGGCAGGTGTCTGACGGAGTGTTTGCCACCTCGCGGGCGGCCATGCAGGCGGAAGTCGCCGATGTCATAGTGTTTGACATGGATGGAGTCTTGATTGACGTCCATCAAAGCTATCCCGTAGTCATCTGCCGTGCCGTCACAGCCTATTTGCAAGAGGTCGGTTTTCACGGTGACGGACTGGCAGTGACGCCCGAGGACACGACATATTTCAAGGCCGCTGGGGGGTTTAACAGCGATTGGGCTTTAGCTCAGGGAATTGTGCTGATGTTTATGGTCAAAGCGCAGTTGTTAGATACCCGGGACATTGCCGGATTGGCGGAATCCCCGCCTGACGCCGCTACCATCGCGCGGGCGGCAGGTCAATATGGTGGCGGATTGGGAGGACTGGAACGTGCGCTGCAGGACCTCGTCGAGGCCAGTGAGTTCGAACGGGTGAAAACCGTATGGGATCGGCGCCGGATCACCCGATTGGCTCAGGAATTCTACGCGGGAGAGCAAAGTCACGACGTGTTTGGCATAGCTAACGAGACCGTTAAGGGCTCTGGACTGATGCATCGGGAACGGGCCTTGGTGACCCGTGACTTGCTGGAGAAAGCACCATTTCGGTATGGGTTGTATACCGGGCGTAATGCAGGCGAGGTTGCCATTGCGCTTAAAATGACTGGTTTGGAAGGCGTGATTGCTGCCAACGCTCAGGTAACCGAAGATCGGGGATGGCAAAAGCCAGACCCCGGGGGATTGGTGGAAATTGTCCGGGTGTTGTCGCCACGGTTGTTAATTTATGTGGGTGACAACTTGGATGACTGGCAGACGGCCGCAAGATATGAGACGGACCGATCTCTTGATGAGCCGCCCTGTCTCTTTTGCGGGATGTTGGGCGGCTCACCTGGTCCTCTGGCATACTCTTTGTTTCAGGAGCGTGGGGTGGATTTGTTGGCCAATAGCGTGCACCAGCTGATGGGCTGGTTAAGTGCCCGCCATACCGCGGGGTAATTCAGGGAAAGAGAGGGGGCCGTTCCACGCCAACATGCCTCCCTGAACATTGACCGCGTCAAAGCCCAATTGGCATAAATAGGCTGCAGCTTGGTCACTGCGTTGACCGCTACGGCAAATTACGGCGACGCGCTCAGATTTTGGGAGGGTATGGGCATGGGTCACCACCCTCCCTAATGGTAAAAGACAAGCCCCTGGAACAACGCCGCATAGGTGTTCCTCCGGCTCTCGCACATCAAGGATAAACCCGCCTTGTTGCCAGTGGGCAACAAAATCTGTCATATTCATTTGCAACACCGCCATCGTACTCCCTCCCGAATGAGAAATTACTTTATACTATATCATCATACTCGGGTTTTAAAAGCCCGTAGCACACTCTCTCTTGCCCCTCCATATCATGGGGGTATCACTTGGGGGAGGGGACACTATGACCGTAGACGGGGAACTGGACCAGGGTCGTCTGACCCGGTTTCATTATCGATTAATTACCGTGGGCGGACTCGGGACGTTATTCGATTCTATGGACGTCGGGATCATTTCGTTCATTTTGGCAGCGCTCATTGGTGCTTGGCATTTGGATAGCGTGGAAATTGGTGTGGTGGGGAGTATAAGTTTGGTGGGCATGGCCGTAGGGGCGGCGTTGTCGGGAATGCTGGCAGATCGTTTTGGCCGCCGCCAACTTTTTATGTTAACGCTTCTGGTTTACGCGGTAGCGACTGGCTTGTCTGCATTATCGATTGCGCTTTGGATGTTGATTCTGTTGCGGTTTGTGGTGGGTGTGGGCCTCGGGGGCGAATTGCCGGTCACTACAACCCTGGTTACCGAATTTATGCCGCAAAAGCAACGGGGACGGGGCATTGTTTTGCTAGAGAGCTTTTGGGCGGTAGGATGGTTTGTGGCAGCTCTAGTATCTTATTTGTTCATTCCGCACTTTGGATGGCGCAGTGGATTTTTGGTGGGGATGCTGCCAGCGTTTTATGTCCTGTACTTGCGGCGAGGAATTCCGGAATCTCCTCGCTATTTGGCCAAGACCGGCCACGGAGCGGAAGCAAGGCGGGTGTTGCAACAAATGGGGCATGGCGAAGTTGCTGCGACAAGTGTTGCCGTACCCATACGCCGTGGCCGCCTAGGCGATTTATTTGCCAAAGGAGTGGCCCGGCGTACGATAATGCTCTGGATTTTATGGGCGGGCATGAATTTTGCGTATTACGGCATCTTCCTTTGGTTTCCTTCGGTACTGGTACAGCATGGGTATAGTTTGGTGGAATCCTTGAAGTATACCTTGATTGTGACGGCAGTCCAGGTACCGGGTTATTTTTCCGCCGCGTTGCTGGTGGATCGTTGGGGCAGAAAACCGGTGTTAGGACTATATATATTGCTCTCGGCAATTGCGGCGGCGCTCTTCGGCAACGCCCATTTGACTTGGCAGTTCTTGGCTTTCGGTTCCATTCTATCGTTTTTCAATTTGGGAGCCTGGGGTGTCACTTACACATTTACCACCGAACAATATCCGACGTTAGTACGAGGCACCGGCAGTGGATGGGCGATGGGAATCGGAAGAATCGGGGGAATTATTGGGCCTACCATTGTTGGTTGGCTGTTCGCCAGCCATTTTGGACTGCAAACGGTGTTTTATCTCTTCATGGCAGTGCTCATTGTTGTAGCGGTAGCGGTAATGGCATTGGGTAAGGAAACCAAAGGCATCAGTCTGGAAAGTTTGGAACCCGGAGAGCAGCTTTGACCATCATCGCACGTACAGGGGTTCCCGTCAGGTACCCCTGTGGTTTTTTGTGGACAGAGCTATAATGGGACCAGGTGTTGTACATACTACTATATCTAGCGAACCTTGAAGCAGGGAGATGAGACCATGGCACAAACTATTGACGTGCTAACCATTGCAGCATTGTCCAAAGAAGATCGGGAAGCCACCATGGGCCAACTGTTTCAACAGTTGTTGCCCCTAAGTGCCGAACAACAAAAAGATGTCTTGGGCAATTTGCTGCGGGAGATGGGGGAAAAGGCTGCTGACCATCAATATCTTGATTTGTGTGCCACTAATTTAAAATTGGCGGCCATGCTTCCTGACAAAAATCTTAAACAATTTCTCGCAGTACGGATGCAAGCGGCGTCAGAATTGCCATCAGAATTGGTCGAGCGGGACCGAACACTGCTCGACCAAGCGTTAGAACATGTGGATCTTGTTTTCCGCACCTAAAAATTCCCAACTTTATTAATTATAGTCAGAATATTCCGCAAAGGAGTTTGCCTCTGCTTGTCGAAGTTTCTCTTATGAACATACTCACACCAACTAGCCGTGTGGTG